>JAOUCS010000030.1 GCA_029859645.1 Lysobacterales bacterium
CAGTGTCACGTAGTCCACGCCGGCATCACGAAGCGCCGCCAGTGCTTCCGGTGGCGTGAAAAAAACATAGGACTTCGGTGCTTTTTGCTCCGGTTCAGAGCCCATGACCTGGGTTTCCAGGTTCACCGAAGCAAGGTCCGCAAGCTCCAGGTAGGGTTTCATGTGTTGCATCAGTGCTCGCGTGTCATCGCCCTTGTGGTCTTCCCGGATCAGTACCGGCTCGCCGTCGTCAGGATCTGAAAAGCGCCGCCCCATCATGGCGTCTCCGCCAAAGACCATCAGGCTCCGGCCTTCGGCACGGGCCACCAGCGTGACATCCGGGAGTTGCACGGGGTCCCCGGGGGACCTTCTGGGCCTCCAGCCGAGCTCCAGCGGGCTGTAGCTGTGGACCATCGAAAAGTAGCCTTCCGAGACGTATTCGAAGGAGTACAGGGCGCCGCTTGTGGCGGTCAACTCAAACCGGCCTGCCGCATCGGTAACCGCGGCATGCTGGCCCAGGGTGACCTGCGCTCCCGCTATGCCTTCGCCGGATTCATTCAGTACCCGGCCGGAAAAGCCGACCTCGGCGAGCGCAGGAAAGGTGATGAGAAACAACAAAATACCGATCGTAAGTTTATTTAACAGGTGCATGATCAAGGTTGCGGGCAAGGTGGAGCACTGCAAACTGACACGCTGTCGGCGTTTGCGACAAGCGCGATCAGGGCGGCGACTCCGAGGGCGCCAAGTATCCAGGCAAGTGTGTTGTCGTTCTTGTTGGCGTGTGGGTTTTCCACGCTCAGACTCTTCATGTCCTCGTATCGGTAGAAGCCCTTGTTGCCGCCCAGGCCTTCATGGGTCATTTCGGTGACCCGGAATTTGACGGTTTTTCGGTCCAGGGTTTTCACTTTCACCAGGTAGCCGTAGTCGATACCCCGGGCTTTTTCGCTTTGCATGGCGTGTTCGATGTTGACCGGCTGCATGCCGGAGCAGCCCACCAGGTTCAGCATCAACAGGCACAGCGTGTAACGAACGAGGAAACGGGACATCGTTCATATTGTACTGACTTTGGCATAGCGAGTCAGCGGATGGTTAATCCGGTGACACGCATCAGCTGATTGGGGCGATGCGCTCGCTAGAATAAGCCGTTAACACAACAGAAGAATCGCGAAATGCTTTTGCGAACGGGGTCTTCAGCGGCTGTGCTGTTCATCTTGTGCTGCCTGCTACAGTCAGTGCTCTGGCCGGCGATGGCCATCGCGCAGGAACAGACAAGGCAACTGCCGGCCGTGGCTGTCGACCAATCGCCGATACTCGATGGTGACGTGATCAACGATCCTGCCTGGCAGGCCGCCACAGCAACCGGCGGCTTTATCCAGACCACTCCCGATGAGGGCATGCCCGCGAGCCAGCGGACAGAAGTCCGGGTCATTTACACCGCGGAGGCGATCTATTTCGGCTTTGTCCTGTATGACGACGAGCCGGCCGCAATCGTGGCCTCAGATGCACGCCGGGATGCCAGCCTGAGCGAGACGGACAGCGTGTTGCTGATTCTGGACACGTACCGGGATGAGCAGAACGGTTTCGTATTCGGGACCAATCCCAATGGACTCCTCTATGACGGTCAGCTGAGCAAGGCGGGACAGGGCACGTCCCTGTCAGGCGGCAGCAGCGGCGCCGGTGGTGGATTCAACCTCAACTGGGACGGTGTCTGGGAAGTCAGGACGGAGATGGGAGAGTATGGCTGGAGCGCCGAATTCAGGATTCCGTTCAATACCATTCGTTATCCCTCGATGGATATTCAAAGCTGGGGTGTCAATTTTCAGCGAAACATCATTCGCCGCAACGAGACTGCCTATTGGTCTCCGTTGGGCCGGCAATTCAACCTGCTTCGCCTGGCCGACGCCGGCTTACTGACCAGTCTTGAAATTGGCAGCCAACGCAACCTCAAGATCGTCCCGTACGTGCTCGCAGAGGTCAGCGATGTAGGCGATGCGGGAAACGATACGGATACCGAATGGGGTCTGGACGTCAAGTACAGCCTGACTCCTTCGCTGACCCTGGACCTGACTTACAACACGGATTTTGCCCAGGTCGAAGCGGATGAATCCCAGGTGTCACTCGACCGGTTCAACCTCTTTTTTCCCGAGAAACGTCCCTTCTTCCTGGAAAATGCCGGCTTGTTCGCGGTGGGCAAGGCCCGGCAGGTCGAACTGTTTTTCAGTCGTCGTATCGGCCTGTCCAAGGGTGGAGACATCATTCCCATCGATTACGGTGCACGCGTCTCCGGCGCCCTGGCCGGCGTCAACGTCGGCGCCATGTACATGCAGACAGATGAGCTGGACCAGGTTACACCCACCAATCGCTTTGGCGTTGCGAGGATCAACAAGGAGCTTCCCAACCGTTCCTCGCTCGGCGCCATTTTTGTCAGCCGCGAAGCGAAGGGGGATTTTCCAGGTTTGGCAGACAGCAACCGGACTTACGGCGCAGATGCACGCTGGGGCATCGGGGAGTACGGGCTGATCTCCGGCTATGTCGCGAGCACCTCGACGCCCGGGCTGGAGGGAGACGAGAACTCCTGGTCGCTGGCGGCCGATTATGATTCCGAACGCTGGAGCCTGGGAGCCGACTTTGTCAAAGTCGGCGAGGATTTTAACCCCGAAGTCGGTTTTCTCAACCGCAGCGGTGGTTATCGAAATTACGCGGCCAATATCATGCGGCGTTACAGGCCGGACAACAGCCGCATCGGACTGCTGGAAATTCGCCCGCACGCGTCCTATCGCGGCTACTGGACGCTCGACGGGTTCCAGGAGAACGGGTTTCTGCACATTGACAACCACCTGGTCTGGAAAAACGGCTACGAGTTCCATTCCGCAGTCAACTTCACCACCGAAGGCCTGCGCCTGCCCTACGAGATTTCAGACGGGATCTTCGTTCCAGCAGGCACCTATCGCAATTCGGAAGTTCACCTGTATGGACAGACCAATGAAGGCGCCTGGATCAGTTTCAGTGCCTCGCTGACGGTGGGCGGGTTCTACAACGGTGACCGGGTTGCCTTCAGTCCGTCCATGCGGATGCGGCTGGGCGAACATTTCACGACCGAGATCGGATGGAGTCAGAACAACGTGGACTTGCCGCAGGGGGACTTCACGACCCAGGTAGGCCGGTTCCGGCTGTCCTATTCCTTCACGCCGCAGATTGCGCTGGAGGCGTTGCTGCAATACAACAACGTCGATGATTTTTTCTCGACCAACCTGCGCTTTTCCTGGTTGCGCAAAGCAAATACCGGGCTATACGTCGTGTTTAACGATATCAATGGCCATGACCGCTATACCGGGGAGCAGCCTGACCGCAGCCTGATCGTTAAATACACGCATATGTTTGACGTGTTCTAACTGGTCTTCAACGCCCCCTGGCATTCGCTGGGGACATAACGGATATCTCCCTCGATGACTCGGCAGGTCCAGGAGCTTTCTTTACGGGTACCGTTTGCGGTCAATTCAAGAACGGGGTCCGTGGGGGCGCCCGTATTGCTGGTCCAGATGACGATCACCATGGACTGCTGCGCGCAATCTGCGCCCAATTCAATTTTGTTCATGTGATCAACGCCTGAGCCCGACGGCGTATAAAAATACCCAGCTTCGATATTATTGCTGATCAGGGCTTTCTGATTGGCTTTGCAGGAATTCTGCAGGGCTGTCTTGGCCGCGGATGCAAATTCAAGGCTGACATCGACATTGTCCCGAATGTTCTGCTCGAATGCCGAGGGCAGCGTAAATGCCAGGATAATCGCAGTGACGGCGAATGTGACCATGCCCTCGATGATGGAAACTCCCTTGTATTGATAGCTGCTGATATTCATTTTCTACCCCTTGTAGCGTCTCCCGGGCGTTTCAGACCCGGGTCGGCAGGTAACCTTATAAATGCACTATTCGTGCCACAGGGGTTGAATCAAAAATAAACAGCTATAACAATAGCTTATGAAGGCATGATGGCTCGATCCGCTGGGGATCGAGCCCGAAATGGTCTTTCAGCGACGATTTTTGTCCGTTGCATTCCTCAATAGGCTCCGCGGTAGTACTCCCGGTGCCAGCGTTCCGGTTTTTCATAAATCGCCGCGTCGATGATGGACCAAAGGTGAATTACCCAGCCCATCAGGATCAGCCAGAGAACCGCCGTCAGGATGAACATCAGGCCGGCCAAAAACCAGCGCCCCTGGAGCAATTGTCCAAGACCGGGAATAAAAAAGCTCGCCAGCGCAGCGATGACGTTACCGCAGGATCCACTTCCCATGCTGTATCTCCTTTCAGGGTTTACGGGTTAATAAATGCAGAATTCGTGCCAGTGTATATTGCGGCTTTTTAAAAGCGCTGGTCTGGCGTCGAGGGCTCGCCAGTTGGTGAAATCAGCGAAAAGTTGGCAAATTTTGCAGAACGATTGCATGATCCAGGTCCGGGTGGTTTTTCCTTCGAACTGCTATTTATGCTGAGGTATGGAACAGTCAAAGCAATCCCGCATTCTGTTCACTCCAGCTGAACAACAGCAGATTAACCGTCTGAATGATTCGCTGGTGGAGGCCTTTCTGGTCAAGGCTGAGGCGGACACGCAAAAAACCGCCTTGCGTCAATACCTGGAGACCATGGCAATTATTGGCCAGCGCCTGCGCATGTTCGAAATTGCCAACCACCGGATTTTTACACAGCATGGCCGCCTGATCGTTCCTTACGACGCTCATGGCGTGTTGTTGATATACAGTCTTGGAGAAGATTCGGGCCGGGTGCTGAAAGAAGTTCGTTTGCCACACGGTACCCTGATTACCGACCGGCAGATCGTTTCCCTGGTTGGCCAGACGGACGGGCTGGTGGACCTTGAAAAAGAGATCTACCACCTGGATATCGACGATACGCCGGCCATCCAGGTTTCCCGCCTGCGGGACCTGGCAAGGTTGCTGGGCCGATTGAACCAATGTGGCAGCAGGCACGAGGCGGTTTACCTGCTGCGATTCCTGGTCGCCCGGCTTTGCAGCACCAACCGACGAAGCATCAGTCACGCCAAGAACCTGAAGCCGGAAACCATGCAGGTGCGAAAAGAGCTGGTTGAATTCATGAACGGCCCTTTCGCGCGCCGCTTGCGCCTGCCCACCCGGCTGCTGGTGCGAAATATTTCCGGCCTGGTGTCCCAGCCAAAACTGATTGACGAGGTTTGGCAGGATACGATCGACCTCTGCGAGGTACATGTGCGGGGAAGCGCTATTACGAACGAAATTCGCCGCAGCACGCATCACGCCATGGGCAGCAAGACCTTGTCATTGGCCCGGGCTTACCTGGATTGGTTGAACGGTGATATCGCAGCGTTTCCAGATCCGGAACGGGAAGTGCCGGTGGAGGCTGACGAGATTGCGAGGTCCAGCAAGGAAGTTAAAGCGCTGGTTGCGCGGATCGTGGCCGACCTCGAGCAGCTTCTTGGAAACGCGCAAATCGTCTCCCGCGTCACCGAATGGCGCTCGTCATACACGGACGAACTGATGACTTGCGAGTCAGGCATGACCCTTGAAGAGGAGCTGGACTCGCTGATTGCCAACGGAATTCATGCCGGAAATCGCTGGGTATACCAGCACCGGCTGCGTAGCCTGGAAGCCAAGTCACGCGAGGGCGCCTGGAGCAACATCAGCGGCAGGGACTTCAGGGAGGAGCTGCAGGTCTTGCAAAGTCCGTTGCCTGGTGACGAGGCATTTCAGGCTGAAGAAGCAGAACTTCGAGCCCGTGAAGCGGTTCAGCGGTTCGCTCAGGAGCTTCGCAAGCAACACCAGGATGGGCTGTTTGCCGCCCTGGATACCCTGGTTTCGCTGTACCAGCAGGACCAACCGTTCCGGGCTTTTGAAGACAGTTGCAATTTAAGGAGAGAATTGGAAAGCCTGGTCGGTGATGGCGCCTTTCCGAGCCAGCGCTACCTGCTGCACCAACTGGACTGTGTGCTGGAGGAACTGGGGTTTTTCGCACTCAGGCATGTTGCCTCGGACTACCTGGACCAGGGAGTAGACCTCGAGGAGTGCCTGGAAATCATCTTCATGTGCGCCAGCAACCTGCAGCATGATGGTCTTTTTTCCAGGGAGCTTTGGGATCTGGCCGTGATGCTGGTCAATCCCAGGCGGTCATCGGCTGAATTGCTTGACGCGCTCGAACAGATTCAGCGCAATTATCACCGCCTGGTGCTGAGAGTCAGTGAAGCATATGACGTGATGGCTGGCCATCTCGGCTACAGTGTCGACGAAATGCGGGCTGTGCAGGGAAACTTCCAACGCACGATGCACGATCTGAACAACCTTGTTCACTTTTCCGACCTGGCGCGGGCGCATGTCACAGAGCGGCGCGTGACAAGCAACCCACCCGGGACCGGCGCGCTGGGCAGCGACCCCTGGGATTTCATTCACCTTTCGCATCTGGACGACCTTATCCGTCGCGTTGAAGACTGGTCCTCGGTCAGCCTGCAGGCTCGTTATGGCGGCAAGGGTTCAGGGTTGATCTATATTTCTTACCTGGGCATCCCCACCCGGGACGCTTTTATCGTCCCGGCCGTTTTACCCCGGTTGAACCTGCACCGGACCCAATCGGAACGATTGGAAAAAGCCTTGCTGGATCACCTCAAGATCCTGGAGCGCGACATTTCGACCAACGACGGTGCGCCATTGACGTTTGGGGATCCCGGTGCGCCGCTGCTACTGGCGGTTCGCGGTGGCTCCGTGTTTTCAATGCCGGGCATGTTGTCGACGATGGTTTTCGTTGGAATGACCGATGCAGTAGCAGAGTCCCTGGCACGCGAAGACGAGTGGTTTGCCTGGGATGCTTATCGACGTTTCCTGGCCACGTATGCTGCCGCGGTGTGGCATATCGACCTCGAACAGTGGGACCTGGTGGAAAAGGCAAAGAGCGCGCTGGGCGTAAAACTCAAGACCGACTTGCCGGGAAGCGTCATGCGGGGCATCGTTGAAGCATCCAAGGCGGCGATCCATGAACTGGGTTTCGGCACCCAGCTTGAACGGGTGCTTAACGATCCGCTACTTCAATTGATCACCGCAGTGCGGGCAGTGCACGATTCCTGGAATGCTGAGCGTGCCCGCCGCTACCGGGAAATCAAGCACATGAGCGATAGCTGGCACACTGCCGTGATTGTTCAGCAAATGGCCTGTGGCAACCGCTCCAACCTGCAGGAGCTCAAGCCGGGAATGGACGAGATGGGTATTTCCCTGACCGGAGTGATTCCTAACACCCGCATGACGACGTCCGGTTTCAGAGTTTTTACCGGTGATGTCAAATTCAGCGCATGCGGGGATGACCTGGTGGGGGGGCTTACTGCCGCCCAGTCATTCGAGCCGGTCCAGGAGTTACGGGCGCAGGCGCCCATGCTGGAGCGAAAGCTCAACCACATCAGTTCCCGCCTTCGGCGCTACCTGGGCTCCGACACGGAAATTGAGTTCACGGTTGAACGAGGCGTGTTAAGTATCCTGCAGACACGTAGCGCGCAGATGGAACATCACTTCATTCCCCGCACGTTCAGGAATCCCGGGAAGGCCAGCGGACAGGGAATCGGTATCAGCGGTGGCGCATTCAGGGGTGTTGTGGCTTTCAACGAGGACGACGTCATGCAACTCCGGAATACGGCAGCGGCCGAACGGCCGGAGGTGGACGGCATACTGTTACTGCTGGAGAATCCCATACCTGACGAAATACCACTGATCCTCTCTGTCGATGGACTGCTGTGTGCAAAGGGCGGCTCGACTTCGCACGCGGCAGTCGCGGTACATGGCATCGACGATAAACCTTATGCAGCGGTCATGGGCGTGTCAGAATTGCGGCTGGGTCACAACAAGGCCGAATTGGCTTCTGCGGATGGACGGCAAGCCCATCACATCCGAACCGGCGACGTCCTCTCGATTCACGGGCAAACCGGAGAAGTGTTCACGGGTTCAGTCGAAGTGCTCAGCGTAGCGGCCACGGGAGAGGCTGGAGAAAAGGAAACGGCCCGCATTCGCCAGGCTTAATCCCGTTCGCCGACTGGCATGAACTCTTCGCCGAATAACACCATTTTTTCGATCGTGCCCTTCGGACCCACTCTGAATTCTGCAAACTCCCGCAGCCCCCAGGGTTCATGCTCCACCAGGAAGGTATCGAGGTGCCAGTGGCTCATCGGCATACCGACCTTTTTGGTCTTCAACACCCACTCGCGGCCGTTTTTTTCGATGACGATCTCGCCCATGGCTTTGCTGGACCAGCTGCCCAGGTAGTTCTCCTGCGGCAGGCTGGGCCGGGTTTTTTTCAGACGTTGGTTTTCCGATTCCGCCCAGCGCTGATCACCGTCGTCCGCCTGGTTGGCGTACAAGTCGAAGATTTCCTGGTTCCAGTCGCGGGACGTTTCCGGATTTTCGTTGTCCATGACGGCCCACAGCACGGCATGGCGCAGTTCGGCATGGTCGCGATTGCCCAGCACAACGACCGCCCGGTCTTCGGCCCGGTCTATCCCGATGATCGCAACCAGGCCGGACAGGCTACCGGTGTGAAAATCGATCTTGCGTCCCTGGAAATTCTGCTGGAACCAGCCCAGGCCGTAGCTGGTCCAGTCGGGCTGGGTCAGGGCGGTGGTCGGATAAAAGTCCTCGATGGCAATCAGGTGCTGGGGCTTGAACATCTCCTCGAAACGGTCTTCAGTGATCAGCCGCGAACCGTCCGCGGCCACTCCTCCGCGAAGCAGGAACTGTGCCCACAAGCCCATGTCATGAATGGATGTCCAGGCGGAGCCGGCCGCATCGGCCAGGTCGCCTGGGAAATCCCACTCGGCCATCTCGAGTTTTTCTTCATTGAAGAAATAGGGTCGAACATAGGACTGGCCCTGCTTGATGCCACCGCGAGTGCCATAGGTTTCCATCATGCCAATGGGTTGCCAGAGGCGTTCAGTCAGGAAATAGTCCCAGCGTTGTCCGGACAGCCGCTCAATGACCAGACCGGCCAATTCATACATCGTGTTCTGGTAGATAAGCCGGGTTCGCAGAGGCGCTGCTGCCGGGACTGCGCTTAATCGGCGGATTTGTTCCTCCAGCGGCATTTCCTGGAAAAATGTCCAGCCATCGGTGCTTGGAAGTCCGGTTCGGTGTGCCAACAGGTCCCTGATCGTCAATTGTTCGGTCAACAGCGGGTCTTTGAAATGCAGTTCCGGAATATGCTTGATGACCGGGTCGTCCAGCGACAGCTTGCTTTCGTCAACCAGCATCAGGATGCCGGCCGCGACCATCGCCTTGGTGGTCGAGGCATTGGCGAACAGGGTGTGCTTGTCCACGGCCAATCCGCCATCTGCCTCGGTGCGGCCAAAGCCTTTCTGGTACATCACCTTCGAACTCGACACGACGGTTACGGCCATGCCCGGTACATGCCACAGCTCCATACCCCGTTCCACCATACTGTCCAGTCTTTCCCAATCATTGTCTGCCTGCAGAACGCCACAGCAGGCCCAAACGATACATGTTGAAAAAATGGTTTCAAAAAATCGGCGGGGTAGTGATCTCATGTAAGGTTCCTGATTGGTGGCAATTCTGGATGGATGGAAGTTACTACATTGCGGTGCAGATTGCCGCAGGTGCTGCTAGAGTAAGGTCATTCTGTAACAGATTTAATGGGGAAAATACATGGCTTCCGACACCAACACCAGCTTGAAGCAGTCATTGGGCGAGCTGCTGGGCCTGGCTCGCGGACTGATGGCCGACCGGGAACTGACCGACAGCGAGATCAATTTTTTAAATGAGTGGCTCGATAACCGCTACTTGGTGACATCGTCTTTTCCGGGCAATGTCATTCATGATCGGATCAAGGAAGTGCTGGCAGATGGTGTGATCACCGAGGAAGAACGCAGCCACCTGGTCGATACGCTGGACATGCTGATCGAAGACCGGCTGGAGGACCTCGCCGAGCAAATCGACCTGACGGAATTATGGTTTGATGAAGTCGGATTGATCGATTTCCAGCAGGCACGCTTCTGCCTGACCGGCAATTTCGTATATGGCCCCAAAGATGTCTGTAAAACTGCAATCGAGCAGCGCGGTGGAATTGTCACGCCTTCGGTAGGTGAGGAAATCCAGTTCCTGGTGGTGGGCGGCCTGGGCGTGGATGAATGGCGAACCGGCGGCCTGGGCGCGGAAATCGAGTCTGCGATGAGGCTTCGTGCGACTGGCAAACCGGTCAAAATCATCCCTGAAGATTGCTGGGTGGCCAAGCTGTAAGCTGCCCCCGGCGGTCACTGAGTCACGCGGGGTCTTCGGCCACCTGCACGATCAATTTGCCAAAGTTTTTGCCGCGGAACAGCCAGTTAAAGTACTCGGGTGCATTCTCCAGGCCTTCGACAATGGTCTCACGGTACTTGATTTTGCCTTCCGCTACCCACTCGGTCAGTTTAAGGTTCGCTTCGGCATACTCCGAAATGTAGTTGAAAACCAGGAAGAACTGGTGCCATGGAGGGTTCTCAAGCTCACCAAATATATGAAACGGTGTTCGGGTTTCTGAAACTTTCCTCGCGTTGTAGCTGGATATGTAACCGCAGATAGGTACTCGTGCCCCCGGATTGAGCTGCTTGGCCACGGCTTCGGCGAGCGCTCCTCCTACGGACTCGAAGTAGATGTCGATTCCGTTGGGACAGGCCTTTGCCAGCGCATCGTCGAGATGGCCGGCCTTGTAGTCAATGCATTCGTCAAAGCCCAGTTCATTCCTGACCCAGTCACATTTTTCCGGGCCACCGGCAACTCCCACCACGCGCAGACGTTCCATCCTGGCAATCTGGCCCACCACTGAACCTACGGCTCCGGAAGCAGCGGAGACTACAATGGTCTCACCGGCACTGGGCTTGCCTTCGCGCAGCAATCCGAAATAAGCGGTTCGTCCGGGCATGCCGCAGACGCCCAGATAAGTGGAAAGGGGTACCCGGGCAGGATCGACCGGGTAGACCATCAAATCGTTTTCCTCGGCAATGAAATAGCTCTGCCAGCCTGAAGGACAGCAGACATACTCGCCCTTGGTGAATCGCAGAGACTTTGATTTGATGACAACCCCCGCGGTTTCGCCGGTAATGACGCCGCCGATGGGTACGGGATCGGCATACGATTTCTCCTTGCTCATCCGGCCGCGCATATAAGGATCCAGTGACAGGTAAATCACCTTGATCAGCACCTGGCCGTTCTTCAGTTTCGGGACAGGCTCCTTTTCAATCCGGTAGTTATCTGCAACAGGTTCGCCAGCAGGGCGGCTGGCCAGCACGATTCGGGTGTTTTCTAGTGTCATTTCAATTCATTGATCAGTAACAAGGGATTGGCTTCTAAGTGTCCAGGTTTGCAATCAAGCATAGTCGTTTAACAAATGAATGCCAAAACATTCATTGCAAACAGCGGCCGGAAGGTTTCCTTTGGGTAGCTTCGACTTCCTTGTACAATTTGCAGACAGGATCCGGCGAAACGACTGACCGATCAGCGGAATATCTGAAAATCGGAATGCAAGTACCGGAATACTACTCATGGGAGAGCAGGAATGAAGTTCATCCAGAAAACACTTGTGAGCGTGGCGCTGTTATTGGCCTCTGCGGCCCAGGCGGGCACCGAGGAAGGTGTGGCCTCTTATTACGCTGACTCGCTCGATGGCAACAAGACCGCCAGTGGTGAAGTCTATGATAAAAGCGCCATGACCGCCGCACACAGGACCTTGCCTTTTGGGACCGAAGTGAGAGTCACCAATCTTTCCAATCAGAAGGAGGTGGTGGTTCGAATCAACGACCGGGGACCCCATGCAAAGTCCCGCGTGATTGATGTCTCTGGTGCTGCGGCAAAAAAACTGGGGTTGATCGATTCAGGGACCGCTAAAGTCCGGATCAGCTACGAGGAATAAGCCTGATATGGCAACGCCGGACGTCCTGGTTGCGGTTCACGACGCGCAAGCCTACCCGCCTTTGCTTGATGAAATGCTGGGAAGCGAAGTCCGCGTCAGCACTGCGACTGGCGCAGAGGAAGTCCTGAAAGTTTACGACGGGCAAACCGTCGTATTGGGGGAGCCGGACCTGCTAGCGCTCACCATCGATGATATGCCTGCGGTTCAATGGGTGCAGTCGAGCTGGGCCGGGGTTACGCCTTTATTGAGTTGTCGCAGGCAGAACTTCTTACTCACCGGAATCAAAAACACTTTCGGTGCGCAGATGGCGGAGTACGTGTTTGCTTACCTGCTGGCGAGAGAAATCAGGATACTGGAGCGGCTGGGCCGCCAGTCGCAGAAAAGCTGGTGGGATGAGCCTTCAGGTGGCTTGCAAGGGAAAACCCTGGGTGTGATGGGCACCGGATCTATCGGCAGCGAGATTGCCAGGACTGCAAGAGCCTTTGGCATGAGTGTCATTGGATTCAGCCGCAGCGGCAAAACGTCTGAGTCTTTTGACAAGGTGTATGCCGGCGACCAGTTGGCAGATTTCCTGCCCGGTCTCGATTACCTGGTCGCCGTTTTGCCGGATACGCCGGGAACCAGGCACCTGCTGGGAGCGGAGGCTTTCGCCCGGATGAAGAACAGTTGCTACCTGGTCAACGTGGGCAGGGGATCACTGATTGACGAGCAGGCCCTGCTCAAAGCACTCTATGCGGAGCAACTGGCGGGAGCGGTTCTCGATGTTTTCGAGTCGGAACCATTGGCAGAGGATAGTCCCCTGTGGCATGCACCCAACCTGTTGCTGACCGGGCACATCGCAGCCATTAGCCGGCCGCGGGATATCGCAGAGATTTTCAGCGCGAACTACCGCAAGTTCTGCAATGGTGAACCACTGGATTACCGGGTCGATTTCGACCGGGGATACTGAATATTTCAAAAGGCGAAAAAATCATGGCGGGAGTAGAAGGAAGAGTTGCCCTGGTGACCGGGGCCGGGCGCGGGATCGGTCTCGAGGCGGCGAAATTACTGGCGGCGCGCGGCGCCAAGGTGATGGCGGTTGCCCGTAGCGAAAATGAACTGGCCAGCCTGGGGCTGGATTACGTGGTGGCTGACCTGGGAACCGCTGAAGGCTGCTCCCATGCCGTCGAACAGGCGCGCCAGCGATTGGGGCCGATCGAAATTTTTGTCTGCAATCACGGCATCGGTTCTGCTCATGAAAAAGTCATTTGGGAGCAGGATCCACAGCTGTGGGATGAAACCATCCGGATCAACCTGGATGGCCCATTCCACCTGTCGAGGCTGATTACTCCGGGAATGGTGGCGCAGGGTTACGGCCGGATCGTCTACACCAGCTCAACAGCAGGTGAGGTGGCGGAGCCCGCCAGTGCTGCTTACAACAGTTCGAAACATGGGCTGCTCGGATTGATGCGGTCGGTTGCAGTCGATGGAGGCATGCATGGCATCACCTCCAATGCGGTGTTGCCCGGCTGGGTTCGAACGGAAATGGCCGAGAACTCAGCGATTGCCGAAGCACAGGAGAGGGGCATCAGCACAGAGGATGTGTGGGCTGAAAGGGCGGCGCTGTATCCGGCGGGCCGCGTCGTTACACCCTTGGAAGTGGCGGAAATGATCGCTTTCCTGGCATCCGAAGAATCCAGCGGCGTCAGTGGCCAGGCAGTGACCGTTGCACTGGGCGGTATTTACTGAAGTCTGTCAGGAGTTTTTTTCCGGCAGATAGTGAATGACGCGGATGTTTTCCAGCGTTACCAGGCCGCCACTGTTGGCATCTTCCATGAGCGCCGAAAGCGTCGGTTGAAAGGCCTCGATTTTTGCTTCCTCGTCGACGATTTCGACCACCATGGAAAGGTCCGCCGACAGGTCGAGAATCTTGGTCGTGCGAATGTGATCGGTAGCGCCGTAACCCAGTACTCCTTTGAGTACCGTGGCGCCCGCCAGCCCTGCCTCGCGGGCTGCTTTGACGATGACTTCATGCAGCGGGTGGTGGCCAACCTTGTCGCTTTCTCCGATGAATATCCTCAGCAGTACAGCTTGTCCGGAAATTTCCATGCTTACCTCATGCTCAATTCGACAATCAACAGACCCAGGGCAAAGGCCAGGGCAGCGCCGGCCAGGGTTGCTGCAAAGTAGGTGGATGCAAAGAAAAACTCCTTGTCCTGGATGAACTGCCCCAGTTCATAGATAAACGACGACATGGTCGTGAATCCGCCACAGAAACCCGTGGCCAGTAACAGTCGCATTTCGGTGGACAACAGTTCGGTTTTGCCGCTGACCCCCGCAATGATGCCAACGACCAGGCAGCCTGCCAGGTTGGAAAGCAGTGTGCCGTATGGCAGGCTGAACGCGGCCAGGTTCTGCGTAGCAAGGGTCAGGCCATAGCGGCTCAGTCCGCCAAGCATACTGCCTGCCCCTACGAACACCAGTGCGATGAAAGTCTGCATTGTCGAAACTGTACCGCAGCGCGCCGCAGCACGTAAACCGCTTAATCGTCTTCCCTGACGAAACTCCAGGCAATGGCCGACAGGGCCAGGCTGGCGGCGGAGATGGCGAAAATGATGTTCTTGTCCGGCGCACGGCTGATCAGCAATGCAACGCCCAGGCTGACGACCAGCTGCGGCAGCACCACCGAGAGGTTGAACAGGCCCATGAACAGGCCCATGCGAGCCTGGCTGACCTTCTGGGAAACGATCGCAAATGGCAGGCTGACGATGGCCGCCCAGCCGATACCCAGCACAGCCATCAGCAAATAAATTTTCGCCGGGCTGACACCAAACCCATAAAGGCCGACGTACCCGGCTGTCATAAACGCCATGCAGATGACATGTGTCTTGATGCGACCGATGCGATGCGCCAACGGCATCAGTACCACTGCAGGCAGCAGCGCTCCCACTGCATTCAGTACCAGGAAGCTCATGGACCCGACCCGGCCAAGGTCTATATCCGACATGCCGGGCAGTTGCTGCTGCAGAAAAGGAAAAAGGAATACAAAGGTCGTCTGGATGCCCACCCAGCTGAAGGAATGCGCTGCAATCACCTTGCGAAAGGAGGTCAATCTGCCGCCGTCAGCGGTTTCTTTCTCAAGCAATGCCTGTGCGACCAACAGAACAGTGACCACGGCACAGGCAATTTCCGCATAGTAATTTGCCGGTTCAATACCGGCCATGCGACGGCCCATGGCATAAATGTCATAAACCAGGAAACCCCACAGCGGGCGAATGGCGATCAGCATGCCGAGAAGGGAGTCCTGCTTTTGTGATTTGACAGCTTCAGCAGGCGTCTTGGGTTCTGACTCGAGTTCACGGGGCTCGGTGATGAACAGCGTGGGAACAATCGAAAACAGCAGCACGATCACAGCACCCGCGTAGATCAGGACATAATTGTCGAACACCGCGCCGACGGCGTAAGCCAGCACCCCGAAAGTGCCGGAGATGCTCTGCATCCAGGTATAGCCCTTGGTGCGTTCATCGCCCTCATCGGTGACGTCGGCAATGATGGAACGTGTCGGGTTAAAACTCACATTGATGGCCAGGTCCAGCGTCAGTGCCACCGCGATGGCGACACCCAGTATCCCGCCTACCCCCAGGTTGGCTGAAATCACGTCCAGGTTGGGCAGCGCCAGCAGCATCAGCGCGGCAAGCATGCCGCCAATCAGGATGAAAGGCCGGCGGCGGCCGTTCCAGAACCAGACCTTGTCACTGATCACGCCGATAATGACTTGTCCCAGGATGCCGGCGAGTGGACCGGCGGCCCAGACCAGTCCAACGT
This sequence comes from Lysobacterales bacterium, assembly GCA_029859645.1. Classification (GTDB taxonomy): domain Bacteria; phylum Pseudomonadota; class Gammaproteobacteria; order Xanthomonadales; family SZUA-36; genus JAHEFT01. Next base: position 15,693 of record JAOUCS010000030.1, read on the forward strand.
CATGGATGTCGAGTTGGTACTGGGTGGTCAGAATCCAGCTCAACGCCGAGATCTGGATGGAAAGCGCGAAGCCCATTGCCGTGGAAGGCAGGCTCAGCAGGGCGAAGAACGCGGGGCTTTTTGATTGCTGGAATTTATGCATGGGGAAGAACCATAGTTCTTTTGTGGCCGCGATGCCTGTTTCGCCGCTCTGAATACGAATTCAGGCTGGGTGGGTCAGGTTTTTCGACCGCCGCATGAACCGCGGATTTTCAGGAATAACGGCAGTTGTTGTGATTGAACATCTTCGCCCTTGATCATGCCGATCAGGTTTTTGACCAGGGCTTCGGCCGCCAGCCGGGTGTCCTGTTTAATCGTGGTCAGGGAAGGGCTGAAGTAGGACGCGGCGGGGAGGTCGTCGAAACCCACCACGGAAATCTCCTGCGGCACCTTGATGCCGCTCTTGCGCAGGCACTTCAGCGCGCCGAAAGCGATCAGGTCGGTGACCGCGAACAGGGCATCGAATTCCAGGCCGCTCTCGAGCAGTTGCGCCACGGCTTCATAGCCTGCCGTTTCCTGGTTTTCGGAGAGAATCTTCAAGCTTGGGTCAATCGGCAGACCGGCTTCCTGATGTGCCTTGCAATACCCTTCATAACGCAGTTTGAATTCAGGATGTTCATCACTGGCGTCGCCCAGGAAAATGATGCGTTTGCGCCCGAGGCTGACCAGGTGCTTAGTTGCCAGCTCGCCGCCTTCCAGGTTTTGACCGCTGATCGTATGACCCTTCAGGTCAGCCGTCGACAGACCAAAGATCGTAAAACGCGCCCCCTCGTCACTCAACCGGGTGAGCTTTGCGGCCATGTGTGCATAGTTACCGTAGCCGAGCAGAATCATGCCGTCGGCGCGGTTACTGATCTGATATTCATGCAACCAGTCGTCGCTGAGTTGCTGGAAAGAAATCAATACATCGTATTTTTCAGCGGCCGCTGTTCTCGTAATGTGACCAAGCAATGACAGGAAAAACGGATTGATCTGGGAGTCGTCGGTGGTCGGGTCCTCGTACAACAGGAGTGCAATAGTCTTGCTGTGCTGCGATCGCAATCCCGCGGCGCTGCGATCGACCCGGTAATTCAATTCCCTGGCGATCTGCTTGATGCGTTCGCGGGTCTTGGGGTTGACCAGCGGACTGTCCCGCAATGCTCGCGAAACAGTGGCCTGAGATACCCCGGCTTTGTGGGCAATGTCAAACGATGTTGTCTTGCCGGAACCCATGAATTCAGACCCGAGTTGGTGATGACAACATCATATCATTCGGCAATCCGCATTATTGAATACGTTTGCATAAATTTGCAGCGAAAAACACACACATATAGGGTGTGCCAACTATTTGCGTGGAAAACAAGCGCATTAATGGGCACAACTATCGACTCGACTCTGGAGAGAGCATGAATTCCAAAAAATATTTCCGGCGCAAGGAACTGGCCGCAACCATCTCGCTGTTGCTGGCTTCGTATCCCGTATATGCCGAAGACCAGTCGCAGGACTCAACGGATCAGGCGGGTTCTGATCAAGCCGAAGAAATGGTCATGGAAGAGGTCGTCGTCACCGGCCGCTTCCGTAAAAGTCTGATCGACGCCCTTGGCACCAAGCGGGACAATACCTCGATTGTAGAGGCGATATCCGCAGAAGACATCGGCAAGCTTCCCGACCCGAGTATTGCAGACGCCCTGGCGAGAATGCCGGGTGTGTCCGGCGAGCGCCGTAACGGCCGTGTCAGTGGTATCTCTGTTCGTGGTTTCAAGGAAGACTACGTAGGTACTACGATGAATGGCCGCGAACTGCTTGGCATGGGTGACAACCGTGGTGTGGAATACGATCTGTATCCCGCGGAAATCGTCACCGGCATGGTCGTCTACAAGACTCCCGATGCGACCCAGATGACCCAGGGTATTGGTGGTATCGTCGACCTGCGCACGATCCGTCCGCTGGAAAGCGATCGCATCCTCGCGATTGGTGGCGTGTATGAGCAGAACGACAAGGATTCCGCGAACCCGGATTACGATGACAATGGTTATCGGCTGTCTCTGATCTGGTCCGATACATTCGCTGACGACACGGTGGGTATTTCTTTCGTAGCAGCCACCACCGATTCCCCCAGCCAGGAAGAACAATTCCGCGCCTGGGGTTATCCCCCTGTCAACGCTGACAATGCGGGTCCCGGTGTAGACCTGAACGGTGACGAAGTCATCCTCGGCGGTCACGATTCATTCGCCCGTTCGGCCAAGCTGGAACGCGACACCATTTCAGGTGTCATTCAGTGGGCCCCCAGTGATTCGGTCACGGTGACCCTTGATGGCCTGTACATCGACTTCCAGGAAGACAAGGTATTCCGTGGCCTGGAAGAGGGCCTGGCTGAGTGGGGTTCAGGTGACTACACGGTTCTCGGAGCTGAGCCCGGTTTCGTCACCGATGTGGATTTCACCGGTGGTTTCCGTTCGGTTATCCGCAACGATGCCGAGCGTAAGAAAGCCAAGTTGAAAACATACGGCCTCAACGTCGACTGGGATATCAGCGACAGCTGGAAATTGACGTTCGATGGTGCGCACAGCAAAGTAGATAAGACGATCACCAACGTTGAAAGCTATGCCGGTGTGGGCCGCGCGGGCCTGATGAGCCAGGGTCCGGCCACCACCCGCTCCTGGACGATGACGCCGGACGGCGCCATTTTCGGTGCCAGTTCTGCAGGTTCTCCGCTGGACCTGACCGATTGGGACCTGGTTCGGCTGGCCGGACCGCAGGCCTGGGGCGGCGCGCTGGCTCCGGTCGATCGGTTTGCCGAACAGACCCTGCCTGACGGCTCCAAAATCGGTCCGCCGCAGGCACAGGACGGTTTCGTAAACCAGCCGGAGTTCGACGAAAAACTGACGACTCTCCGCCTGGAGGCTTCGACGCTGTTTGATGGTGCTTTCATGAAGGAACTGACCTTCGGCGTTAATTATGCCGACCGCAAGAAATCAAAGGATAACGGAGGTTTCTTCCTGACTGCCCCAACCTGGCCGCTTGACGGCCCGGTCCCCGAAGAATTCCGTGAAGGTTCCACGGGCCTTGATTTCATCGGAATCGATGGCGTAGTTGCTTACGATAGCCTGGGTATGTTTTTCAATGACTTCTACACGGTGACCGATGCACAGTTGCTGGAAACCAAGCGTTTCGGTGACACCTACGAGGTCAAGGAAAAAATCACCACTGCCTACGCCAAGCTGGATTGGGACGTCGATGTCTGGCGCGGTATGTTCTACGGTAACATTGGTATTCAGTACCAGCATACGGATCAGGAATCCCAGGGCTTTGGTTCTCAGACCGGCCCGGACCTGTATGTCCAGGCAACGCCTCTGGATGACGGAGACGACTACAACGAGTGGTTGCCCAGCCTGAACATGAACTATGACTTCAACAATGGGCACCTGGTTCGCATGGCGGCGTCGAAAACCGTCAGCCGGCCACGTATGGATGACATGCGCGCCAACCAGCAGGTTTCGTTCTTCTTCAACCTGGCCAACGTAACCTCGACCGACCCGCAGCAGAGCGCCTGGAGCGGCAGCGCAGGCAACCCGAGACTGCGTCCGCTGGAAGCCACACAGTTCGACGTGGCCTGGGATTGGTACTTTGCTGAAGATGGCTTGTTCTCAGCGGCGTACTTCTACAAAGACCTGAAAAACTGGCACCGTGCCGGCTCGTTCGTGGCCGATTTCAGCGAGTTCTACATCCCCGGTTATCACCAGGTGGATGATGAGAACGGCAATCCGGTTACGCCGGCGACGTTTGACGGACTGGTCAGCTATCGCGAGGACGGCCTGACAGGTTCCGTGAACGGCTGGGAACTGCAGACCATCTTCCCGTTCCGCATTTTCTGGGACAAGCTGGATGGACTTGGCGTGATTGCCACGGCGACCTTCCTCGACGGCGGCCTGGATGACGGCACCGACGTACCCGGCCTGTCGGATGAGAACTACTCGTTCATCGTGTTCTATGAAAGAGGTGGATTCGACGCTCGTATAGCCTGGACCAAGCGCAGCAAGTACTCGACTGAAGTTCGCGGCGAGAGCCTGTCGCTGGTACAAACCTTCGACCAGGGAGCTACGCTGGTCGATGCACAGATCAGTTACGATTTCGGCGCCAATGGTCGGGCTGACTGGCTGGGCGGACTGTCCATCGCACTTCAGGGTCAGAACCTGACGGACGAGGACACCATCCAGACCAACGACGACCGTCGTCAGGTCACGCAGTATCAGAGCTTTGGCCGCAACTACCTGTTGAGTGCCATTTACAAGTTCTGGTAACAGTTACTGGTTAGACGAAGAAACCCTGCTAGAGTATCTGGCAGGGTTTTTTTTTGGCAGCAGGGTCCCATGAAAGAAAAAATCAGGAAAGTGGTCGTGGTTGGCGGCGGAACCGCCGGCTGGATGTCAGCAGCGTTGCTGAAACGGGTGCTGGGTGAACAGGTAGCTATCGAATTGGTCGAGTCCGAGCAAATCGGCATCGTCGGTGTGGGGGAAGCCACCATCCCGCCGATTCAGCATGTCAATGCCGTGTTGGGCCTGAATGAAGCGGAGTTTCTGCGGGAAACGAAATCAACGATCAAGCTGGCCATTCGTTTTGAGAACTGGCGCAAGCAGGGGGACAGCTATTACCACACTTTCGGCGCCCCAGGAAAAAGCCAGGCGTTCTGCCATTTCCATCATTTCTGGACACGTGCGCAACAGGCGGGGGACAGCTCGAGCCTGTGGGACTACGACTTGAACTACCTGTGCGCTGAGGCCGGCAAGTTCGCCAAGCTGAAGGTCGACGATCCGATGTGGGAACTGCACTATGCCTACCACTTCGACGCCTCCCTGTACGGCGCATTCCTGCGGAAATACAGCGAGCAGCGTGGTGTAAAGCGCACTGAAGGCCTGGTGGAACAGGTCAATATCCACCCCGAAAGCGGCCATGTCGAATCGCTGGTGCTGAAAAGCGGCAAAGTGATCGAGGGGGACTTTTTTGTCGATTGTTCAGGTATTCGGGGTTTGCTGATTCATAAAAAGCTCGGGACCGGCTACGAAGACTGGGGGCACTGGCTGCCCTGTGACCGCGCCATGGCTGTACCCTCGGAGCGATTCGAGGAAACTTTGCCCTATACCCGGTCGATCGCCCATTCAGCCGGCTGGCAGTGGCGCATTCCGCTGCAACACCGCAACGGTAACGGCCTGGTCTACAGCAGTAATCACTACAGCGATGAACAGGCGGCGGATATCCTGTTGAACAACCTGGAATCAAAGGCCCTGACCGATCCAAAAATCATCCCCTTCCGTACCGGCCGCACCCGCAAACAATGGAACCGGAATGTCGTAGCCGTCGGTTTATCGAGTGGCTTCCTGGAGCCGCTGGAATCCACCAGTATCTACCTGATCCAGTCGGCTATCGTCCGCCTGATTCACCTGTTCCCTCACGCCGGCGTCAGTTCAGACCTGGTTGACGAGTACAACCGCCAGTCTCAGCGCGAGTACGAGCTGATCCGCGACTTCATTATCCTGCACTACTACCTGAATGAACGTGACGACAGCCAGTTCTGGCGGGATGCCCGTAACATGGACGTGCCCGATCGCCTGACCGAGAAAATCGGCCTGTTCCGATCCAATGGCGGCCTGGTGCAGGACCAGTTGGACATCTTCCTGGAGCCTTCCTGGTTGCAGGTGATGCTGGGACAGGGTGTGATACCGCAAGATTATCACCCGATCGCTGACAGCCTCACGAATGCCCAATTGAAAGAAAAACTGGCCAATACAAAGAAACTGAAAATGGAGCCCTTACCCAAGATCCCGAGCCACGACCAGTTTCTGGAAATGTTCTGTAAAGCCGGGTGAACGCGCAAGGCCGCATTCCGGGCTTGATGCCGGTATGCGGACTTTGCCTGCTGCTGTCGTTTCTTGGCGCCGTCGGGGCCGAAGCATCACCCGCTTTCGATGATGACGCTGTGCTTGAAGTCACCCTGAGCGGACCGCTCGGTTCACTGCTCAAAAACGCACAAAAGAAAGAATACCTGCCGTTTACGATCAGTACCGGTGGCGAACCGCAGCCAGTGGCAATCCGCAGCAGAGGCCACAGTCGTCTGCGGGTCTGCAAGTTCCCTCCGTTGCGCCTGAAGTTGCCGGAAGATCACGCATCGCACGATGTCTTTGCCGGGCTGAACAGAGTCAAGATGGTAACCCATTGCCGGAATACAAAGCGGGGTGAACAGGACCTGCTCAAGGAATACGCGGCATACCGGGTTTTCAATGCCGTTACCGAATTCAGTTACCGGGTACGCTTATTGCAAATCCATTATATGGACAGCGATGGCGTGTTCTCGGATGCAGGCGAAACCTACTATGGATTTCTGATCGAGCCGAAAGAGGATTTCGCCGCTCGAACTGGAATGCAGCCGGTTGCGCGCGAGGGTTTTCCGTTGAATCGTCATGACCGCCGGAGCGCGGCCCTGATGTATGTCACGCAGTACCTGCTAGGCAACACGGACTGGATGTTACTGATGGCCGACTATGATGAAGAGTGTTGTCACAACTTGGACCTTTTCGAACTCGATTCTCAGATCATGACAGTAGCCTATGACTTTGACCTGGCAGGGCTGGTGAATGCCAGTTATGCCCGTCCGGACCCGAAACTCCGGATCAGGCGAGTCACCCAGAGGCTGTATCGTGGTTTGTGCACTGATCGCAGCTACCTGGAGGAGGCGGTCGAAACCGTCATTTCCAGGCAGGAAGAAATCCTGGAAATGGTCCAGGACGTGCCCGGCCTGGAGCCAGGCAACCGGGAGCGCGCGATTACTTACCTGGGTAAATTTTTCGAGGCGGCGGAAAACCGGCAGCGGCTTCTGGACCTGTTCGAGAGGCGGTGTCTGGATGGCTACTGATCCCGGGGGGGTTGCGTTCAGTCCAGTTCCAGTATTTTGACCGAGCGGGCAGGTACAGTCATCATGTCGCTCAGGGGCGACACTTCACCCGAAACGACGTCGGTGGCTTCCTGAAAACCCTGAAGCCTTTCAGCGAAGCGATTCAATTTCAGTTCAACCGTTTCGTGGTTCTTGTTGAGGACGACCATGACACTGTCGTTTGCGTTGTGGCGGAAATACACATAAGTTCCGTTTTCAGGCTTGAAGTGGGTTAGGTCGCCTGAATGGATCACATTTTTGTCGAGCCGCCAGTTCAGCAGCTTCTTCAGGAAGGCCTGGGCTTCGAGTTGCCTGGCGGTCAAGCCTCTGCCGGTAAAAGCATTTCGCTGATCGCCTTTCCAGCCACCGGGGAAATCACTGCGAATGATGCCGTGGTCCTCGGAATCGCGGTTGTGCATCAGCACTTCGGTTCCATAAAACAGGTGCGGCACACCGCGCATTGTAAGCGTGTAGGCCATGGCCATCCGGAACAGGTCATAGTCCTCACCCAGCTGGGTATAAATCCGGGTGAAGTCGTGATTGTCCGGAAAGATCACCAGGGCGCCAGGGTCCGGGTACAGAAAATCATTGGCCAGCGCACGGTACAGGTAAAGCAGGCCACCCGGCCGCAAGTCTTCCATTGTGCTGCCTTCTTCGGTCACCAGGCCCCAGCGCAGGGCGCTCTGCAGGGGAAAATCCATCAGGCTGGGGAGATAGGAAACATAGCCATCCCGGTTATGTTTGCCGGCCTGCCAGTAAGCAACGGCTGCCGGGTTGTTGGTCCACTCCTCGCCGACGATGTTGAAGTGCGGATACTCCTCCATCAGTCGTCGGCTCCATTCAGTCATGAAATGCTTGTCCGGATAGGGGTAAGTATCCATGCGGATTCCCGCCAGCCCCAGGTATTCGACCCACCACAGGGCGTTCTGGGTGAGGTAATCCGCCAACAGCGGATTGCGCTGATTCAGGTCGGGCATTGAATAGGTAAACCAGCCGTCTGAATACAGGCGGCTGTCGTATTCCGAGACGTAAGGGTCCTGCTCGGTAATGTGTTCGTGCGAGGTGATTTGAGGCGCGCCCTGGAAATTAAGCCAGTCATCGGTGGGCAGATCGTTCATCCACCAGTGCCCGCTGCCGATATGGTTGACGATCATGTCCATGATCACCCTGATACCCTTGCTGCGTGCCGTCGCTACCAAATCTCGATACTGTTCATTGCTGCCGAATCGCGGGTCGACACGATAGAAATCCGTGCTCGAATAACCGTGGTAGGAATACTCGGGCATGCGGTTTTCGACCACCGGATTCAGCCACAGCGCGGTAAAGCCCATCTCGGATAAATAGTCCAGGTGATCGCTAATGCCCTGCAGGTCTCCACCATGGCGGCCGCCGGGCATATTCCGGTCAGCGGCATCCCCCATGCCTTCAATGGAGTCATTGCCGGGATTTCCGTTGGCGAAACGGTCAGGGGTCACCAGGTAGATTGCGTCCGCTGCCGAGAAACCCCTGGTGTACTCAGGATCCGGGTTTTTGTTCTTCAGCACATAGGGATGCGTGATGGCTTCCGTGCCATCGGTAAATACAAGATTGAATTCGCCGGGGGGAGTATCGGCACTGATTTCGAGGTAGACGAAAAGATAGTTGGGGCTTTTCACCCTTTCCACGCGGGAAATCGAAACCCCGGGATGGTCTACCTGAGGCGTGTACCGGAAAATGTCTTCGCCATGCACCATGAGTTGCAAGGTGTTCCGTTTGAAACCGATCCACCAGGAAGGGGGTTCTACCCGGGGAATTACCGGCGTTTCCGCCCAGCAGGTCAGTGGCAGTAACAACCAGAAAACAAGGAATAAGCGCTTCATGGCTGGAATTCTATGCAATCGCGCAAGTAACCGATACCCATGCAAACGTATTCACAGTCTTCAATGTGGTAACTCAGGCCCGGCTGGATTAGTTTCTCTATCCTTGTGTGCTATGTATGGGCACTCCTTGAATTCAGGAACTATGGACATCTTTCGCAGCGCAACAATCATCCTTTTTTTGCTTTTTGGATCAGAGACGCTATTGGCCCAGGCCATGGTCGCATCGCCCGATGGCCGGATCGTATTTGCCGTACAGGTGAATGAACGGGATGAACTCCGTTACTCGGTGACCTTCGACCAGGAGCAGGTGATCAGGGATTCGGCGCTGGGATTACGCTTTCGCGACCAGGCAGGCTTTGACTCCGGTTTCGCCATTCTGGAGGTTTCCATGGGCAGTCGCGACGAGCAGTGGGAACAGCCCTGGGGTGAGCGTCGACTGGTGCGCGATCACCACAAGCAGATGCTGCTGACTCTGGGTGACGCTGACGGCCGGCGCTTTGCCCTTCGCATCCGGGTGTTCAATGACGGGATCGGGTTCCGGTACGAGGTGCCTGCCCAGGATGGTTTTGAGACGGTAAACATCGTCGACGAACTGACCGAATTCCACCTGCCTGCGGAATCCACGGCCTGGTGGATAGCCGGCAATGATTACAACCGTTATGAGCTGCTTTACCGCACAACCGGCCTGGCAGATATCGAGACAGCGCATACTCCGCTGACACTGAGAACGCCGGCTGGCACCCACCTGAGCATCCACGAAGCGGCGCTGGTCGACTACTCGGCCTTTACGCTGGTGCAGCGCAGGGACAACATCTTCAAAACCCGTCTCCGCCCCTGGTCTGACGGCATTCGCGTAAAAACCTCTGCGCCGTTTAAAACACCGTGGCGCACCATCCAGCTGTCACAGCAGGCCACTGGGCTGCTGAACTCCAACTTGATACTGAACCTGAACGAGCCCAATGCCCTGGGCGATGTTGACTGGGTGGAGCCCGGGAAATACATAGGCATCTGGTGGGCCATGCATCTTAAGACCCACACCTGGGGTTCAGGGCCTAACCATGGTGCAACGACTGCGGAAACCAAGCGCTATATCGATTTCGCCGCCGAACATGGCTTCGATGGCGTGCTGGTGGAAGGTTGGAATATCGGCTGGGACGGCGAATGGTTTTACAACGGCGACCTTTTCAGTTTCACCAAACCTTACCCGGACTTCGAGATCGACGCTGTTGCGGCGTATGGCCGCGAAAAAGGGGTCAGGTTGGTCGGGCACCATGAAACCTCGGGCAATCCTGTCAATTACGCCGCTCAGATGCAGGATGCGTTCGACCTCTACCAGTCACTGGGCGTGCGCCAGGTAAAAACCGGCTACGTGGCTGACGCGGGTCACATTAAGCGTGTCGATGAAAATGGCGTGGCCCATTATGAATGGCATGACGGCCAGTACATGGCGAGTGAGTACCTGCGTTCAGTCAAAGAAGCTGCCCGTCGCAAGATCAGCATCAATACTCACGAGCCCATCAAGGACACTGGCCTGCGCCGGACCTACCCCAACTGGATTTCACGCGAAGGCGCCCGCGGCCAGGAATTCAATGCCTGGGGCGTACCGCCGAACCCGCCTGAACACACGGCCATTTTGCCTTATACCCGGATGCTGTCGGGGCCGATGGATTTCACACCGGGTATCTTCAACCTGACCTTTGAAGGAGCGGATTCTGAGCAACGCGTGTCGACCACGCTGGCCAAGCAACTGGCACTTTATGTGACGCTTTACAGCCCGATCCAGATGGTGGCGGACTTGCCGGAAAACTATGCAAAGCATCCTGGCGCCTTTCAGTTCATCGTGGATGTTCCAACCGACTGGGAACAAAGTATCGCCGTTGCCGGCGAAGTGGGCGACTATGTTGCCTTCGCCCGGCTCGAACGCGGAGGGAAAGACTGGTACCTGGGCGCCACCACCGATGAACAGGCCCGCAAGCTGGAAATCCCCCTCGGTTTCCTTGAACCGGATGTCCGCTACATCGCGCAGATCTATCGTGACGGGCCTGGCGCGCACTGGCGCAGCAACCCCTATGCCATCACGATCGAGGAGCAAATCCTGCGGCAGGGCGATACTTTGGCCTTACCGCTGGCGGCCGGCGGCGGCGCGGCGATTCGCTTCACACCCGCGGCCGGGCAGTGAAGCAAAAACCCCAACTCGGTTTCTGGCAAATCTGGAACATGTGCTTCGGATTCCTGGGCATACAGTTTGGTTTTGCCCTGCAGAATGCGAATGTCAGCCGTATTTTCCAGACCCTGGGCGCCGAGATCGAAAACCTGCCGATCCTGTGGGTAGCAGCGCCGCTGACCGGGCTGATCGTTCAACCCATCATCGGCTACATGAGTGACCGCACCTGGAACCGGCTGGGCAGGCGCAGACCGTATTTTCTGTTTGGCGCCATAGTCGCTTCGCTGGCGCTGTTCGCCATGCCCAACTCACCGTATCTGTGGGTGGCGGCAGGCATGTTGTGGATCATGGATGCCAGTATCAATGTGTCGATGGAACCGTTCAGGGCGTTTGTGGGCGACAACCTGCCGAAACAGCAGCGAACGCAGGGTTTTGCGATGCAAAGTTTCTTCATCGGCAGCGGCGCCATTGTCGCCTCCGCGCTGCCCTGGATGATGACCAACTGGTTCGATGTCAGTAACACGGCGGCGGTGGGCCAGATACCGGACTCTGTAAAATGGTCGTTTTATCTTGGTGGCATCGTGTTCCTGCTGGCCGTGTCGTGGACCGTTTTTTCCAGTAAGGAATACTCCCCCGAAGAAATTGCCGAGTTCGAGGAAGGTGAAGACACGACAGACGACGGGTCCGGTCAGGCGTTGCGGCCTGTATCCAGCTACCGCAAAGGCGCGGTGATCTGGATGATCGCCGGGGTCGGTTTCACTGCCTGGATAGTTGCAAGCCAACTCGACCAGCAGTTGTACATCCTGGCCGTGGGTCTGGTGGCCTTTGGATTCCTGCAGTGGCTGGCGGGCGCCCTGCAATCGAGCGGCCGGGTAGATAACGGTGTATACCGTATCGTGGAGGACCTGTTCCGGATGCCACGCGTCATGAAGCAACTGGCCGTCGTGCAATTTTTCTCCTGGTTTGCTCTTTTTGCGATGTGGATTTATGGCACAGCGGCGGTCACAGCCCACCATTTCGGTGCCACGGATACCACCGGTGCAGCCTACAATGAAGGCGCCAACTGGGTGGGGGTTCTGTTTGCCTCGTACAATGGTTTTGCCGCGCTGGCGGCGATTGCCATTCCATTGCTGGCCCGGCTGCTGGGTTGCCGCTGGAGCCACCTGGTGAACCTCACGATTGGCGGGGTCAGCTTGATCAGTTTCTATTTCGTCCGCGACCCCTCCTGGTTGATCGTGCCGATGGTAGGTGTTGGAATCGCCTGGGCCTCGATCGTATCGTTGCCCTATGCCCTTTTGTCCGACGTGTTGCCGACCGCGAAAATGGGCATTTACATGGGCATATTCAATTTTTTCATTGTCATTCCGCAATTGATCGCAGCAGCGGTGCTGGGGCTGTTGTTGCGTGAGTTTTTCGGGGGACAGGCTATTTATGGCCTGGTGATTGGCGGATCCCTGATGATCGTGGCTGGAATGACCACACTTTTGGTGGACAAAGATGCTGAACCTTAACGCGGGGATTGCCCGGCGCCTGTTTCGATTTGATCTGGCCTGGCTGATGCTTTTGGCCGGGCTGGCAGTGCAACCTGCCTGGAGCGATGTCGTGGATCAAACTTACCAACCCTCACCCTACGTCAAGATCACCCACCCCGAGTGGAGTCGAAATGCGGTTATTTATGAGCTGAACACGAGGCAGTTTACGCCCGAGGGCACTTTTGCCGCGGCAGCAAAACAACTTCCAAGGCTCAGGGAACTGGGCGTCGACATCGTCTGGCTGATGCCGGTACAGGAAATCGGACTCAAGAACCGCAAAGGAACGCTCGGCAGCCCGTATTCGATCAGGGACTACCTGGGCGTGAATCCTGACCTGGGCGACCTGGCCAGTCTGAAGCATTTCGTTCAGGAGGCCCACCAGTTGGGGATGTACGTGATTCTCGATTGGGTCGCGAATCATACGGCCTGGGATAATTCACTGGTAGAGCAGCACCCGGATTGGTACTCCCGTAACTGGAAAGGCGAAATGCACTCGCCCACCTGGACCGACTGGTCCGACGTGGTGACGCTGGACTACAGCGAGCCTGGTCTGCGCAAGTACATGACCGATGCCATGAAGTACTGGGTGGAAGAAGTTGGTATGGATGGCTTCCGCTGCGATGTGGCCGGTTTTGTGCCACTGGATTTTTGGGAGAATCTGCGGCGTGAACTCGATGCGATCCGCCCGGTGTTCATGCTGGCCGAGTGGGATGAACGTGATTTGCATGCGCGCGCCTTCGACATGACTTACTCCTGGGGTTTCAACGACACGCTGCACCGTATTGCTATGGGTGAGGCCGATGCCGCTTCACTGGCTGGCTATTACTACCGTGTAACCAACACCTGGCCACGCGATGGCATGCGCATGCTGTTCGTCAGTAACCATGACAAGAACGCCTGGGACGGTACACAGTTTGAAATGTATGGAAATGCGCTGGAAAACTCGATTGTCCTGTCCGTCGTCAGCGAGGGCATGCCGCTGATTTACAACGGCCAGGAAGCGGGCAATCCAAAACGCCTGGCGTTTTTTGAGAAAGACCCTATCGAGTGGCGTGAGCATCCCATCGGGGACCTCTACCGGAAGCTGTTTGCGCTCAAGAAACGCAATTCAGCGCTCTGGAATGGCGCCTGGGGCGCAGCGATGGAACCGGTATTCAACAACGCCCCGCAACAAGTGTTCAGTTTCATTCGGGCTAACGATCAGGACCGGGTTTTCGCTGTCTTCAATTTTTCTGCCGAGCCCGTAGAGGTGGCCTTCCAGGACAGCCTGTACCATGGCGACTGGCAGGCTTTTACCAGCGGAGAAACCGAGTCGCTGGATGCTGCTACCGTTCTGCAGATGGAGCCATGGACCTACCGGCTGTTTAGCAACGAGAAAAATAAATGAACCCAATAAAAAAAGATAAGCGGGCCGGGGTGGGTCTGCATATCAGCTCCCTGCCCGGCAAATACGGAATCGGTGATATTGCCGACAGTTCGCTGGCCTTCCTTGATACCTTGTCAGCGATGGAACTGGGCGTCTGGCAATTCCTGCCGACCGGGCCGACCGCCTACGGGGATTCTCCGTACCAGCCGCTTTCGGCTTTTGCCGGTAATGCCAACCTGATTGGCCTGGCACCGCTGGTTGAACTCGGCCTGCTCGACGAACCGGACCTGGATCCCCTGGAGGATCTCCCGCGGACGTTTGTTGACTATGGAAACCTGATCCCACTCAAACGCCAGTTGCTGAAAAAGGCAGCCCGGCGATTCCTGCAGCGTCCAGCCCCTGCTATGCGGTCGGATTACGAAGCTTTTCTGCACCAGCATGCTGCCCACTGGCTGGATGACTATGCCTTGTTCCGGGTGTTGAAAACACAGCATGGAGAGCGGCCCTGGCCCGAGTGGGAAAAAGGCTTTGTGCGCCGGCATCCCGAGGCCCTGGAAAAGGCCAGGAATGAACATCGTGATGACATCGAATGTACACGGATCACGCAGTTCCTGTTCTGGAGTCAATGGAAGAAACTGCGGGACGCTGCCGCCGGCAAGGGCATCCGCCTGTTCGGAGACATGCCGATTTACATTGCGCTGGATAGCGCCGATGCCTGGTCTCACCCCGAATTACTGCTGGTTGACGAGGATGGCGTGCCTTCGAAGATTGCCGGTGTGCCGCCTGACTATTTCAGCGAGGATGGCCAGTTGTGGGGCAATCCGCTGTATGACTGGGACTATCATGCGGAAACCGGCTATCAATGGTGGGTAGAGCGGATGCGGCACGCCGCCAGTCTCAATGACCTGGTCCGCATAGACCATTTTCGTGGATTCGAGTCATTCTGGTCGGTACCATTCGGCGCTGCAACGGCCCGCACCGGGGAGTGGGTGCCCGGGCCCGGCGATGCCCTGTTCGAAGCTTTGAATGGCTCCCTGGGTCGTTTACCGATCGTGGCGGAAGACCTGGGGGTGATTACTCCGGAAGTGGACGAGCTTAGATTGAACCGTGGCATACCCGGCATGGTCGTTTTGCAGTTCGAAGTGGGTGATCCCGAATTCAGCATTGAGAATGTCGAGGAAAACAGCGTGTGCTACACCGGCACGCATGACAACGATACCACGGTGGGGTGGTTCCACGGTTCGGGCGAAGACACCCGAACCACCAAGGAAATTAAGGCTACACAGCAACGTGCGCTGGAATTGACCGGCGGCACCGAGCAGACGATACACCTGGACATGATTCGCCTGGCCTTGTCCAGCGCAGCGGATCTCGCGATTGCACCGATGCAGGATTTTCTCGGCCTGGGCTCGGCCGCGAGGCTGAACATTCCTGGCACGACCCTTAACAACTGGCGCTGGCGCATGCTGGACGACCAGTTATCAGCCGGACTCGTCCACTCAACGGGTCAGATGATCACGGATGCTTCACGTGCACTTTCGATGAGATTAGACTGCACGGCATGATGCAGGAAGGGTCCCCGGGTCGTCTCGGCGCATGGCTGGAAGACGATGGTGTAAATTTTGCGCTGTACGCAGGTGCTGCCGAAGCGGTAGAGCTCTGTCTCTACGATGCCGATCGACGGGAACTGGCCAGGCACTTTCTGCCGGGTCAGGACGATGGCGTCTGGCATGGCTTTCTCCCCGGCTGCGCTGCCGGACAGCGTTATGGCTACCGCGTGCATGGCCCCTGGGCGCCGGCCCGGGGCTTGAGACATAACCCGGCCAAGCTGCTGATTGATCCTTACACACGGCGCCTTGACGGCGAATTTAGCTGGAACCCCGCGGTTTATGACTTTATCCAGCCTCCAGGCCATCATGCGGCCTGGCAAAAGAATGAAGTGGACAGTGCGCCCTTCGTACCCCTGAGCACGGTTAACCGGCCCGGCAAGACGGCAGGCAGCAGCAGCGCCTGGGTGCCCTGGGCCGAGATGATTCTCTATGAAACCAACGTGCGTGGCTTCACCATGCGTCACCCCGCGTTGACGGAAGGTGAACGGGGCAGGTTCACGGGCATGAAGAATGGCCGGGTACTGGAATACCTCAAGGCGCTGGGTGTCACTTCGATCGAATTGATGCCGGTCCACGCCATGATCGATGAAGCTTTCCTGGTCGAAAAAGGTTTGCGCAATCTCTGGGGCTACAACAGCGTGCAGTTCTTCACGCCTGACAGCCGCTTCGGTGTTCAGGACCCGGTCACGGAATTCCGGGAGATGGTGGCGGCGATTCATGATGCCGGCCTGGAAGTCATCCTGGACGTGGTCTACAACCATACGGGTGAGGGTGGTGAGCAGGGGCCAACGCTGAGTTTCCGGGGAATCGACAGCCAGGCATATTACAGTCACGAGCCCGATGAACCCGGTCGCTACATCAATGATTCAGGCTGTGGCAACACCGTAAACGCAAATCATCCCAGGGTTCAGGACCTGGTGCTGGACAGCCTGGTTTACTGGCATCGTGATATGGGTGTTGATGGTTTCCGATTTGACCTGGCCACCGTGCTGGGACGGATGGGGCAGGGTTTCAGCCGCAAACATCCGCTGCTCACCCGCATGAGCGTA
>JAOUCS010000211.1 GCA_029859645.1 Lysobacterales bacterium
CAGGTCCGCCAGGCTGAGAATGGTGGGCGGTGTATTTCCTACGGTACTTCAAGCTATGGCTACGACGTGCGCTGTGCCCGGGATTTCAAGATTTTCACCAATATCAATTCTGCGGTCGTGGACCCCAAGCATTTCGATGAGAACAGTTTTGTCGATTTCAGTGGCGACGTCTGTATCATTCCGCCAAACTCTTTTGCCCTGGCCCACACGGTCGAGTATTTCCGGATTCCCCGAAACGTATTGACCATCTGCCTGGGCAAATCCACCTACGCGCGCTGCGGCATCATCGTGAACGTAACGCCGCTCGAGCCCGAATGGGAAGGCCACGTGACCCTCGAGTTTTCGAATACAACGCCGTTGCCTGCAAAAATATATGCCAATGAAGGGGTGGCCCAATTCCTGTTTTTCGAATCCGATGAGGTCTGCGAGCACTCCTACGCCGACCGCGCTGGCAAATATCAGGGGCAGACCGGCGTCACGCTTCCCAAGGCCTGACTGGCCAGTGAGTTACTGCAGGGGTGGTTGCTGGATCAGCGTCGCGTAAGTCTGGAATGTTTCGGAACCGCGGGAAACGTCGAGCTCAACCTCGCTGCCGGGTTCGCGTTGTGAAATGGCCAGCAGGAACTGTCCGGCATCCGTGACAGTTTCACCGTCCAGGGCCAGGATGATATCGCCTTGCCTGATGCCTGCATTCCAGGCTGGACCGTCCTCAATCACCCGGGCCACCCCGATGCCCGGGGATGAATTACCCCTGATGGTAGGGCGGATGTCACTGTAAAGCGCGCCCAGCCAGCCCCGCCTGACAGTGCCGTAGTCGATAATCTGGTTCATGACATTGAGCGCAAGGCTGATGGGTATGGCGAAGCCGATGTTCTGTGCATCTGCCGTATTGCGCGTGCTGATGCCGATCAGTTCCCCCCTGGTATTGATCAATGCCCCGCCGCTGTTGCCGGTGTTGATCGCTGCGTCCGTCTGGATATAGTCCTCGTATAGACTGGCGCGCAGGTCATTTCTGCCGGTGGCGCTGACAATGCCAAGGGTGACGGTATGACTCAGCCCCAACGCGTTTCCGATTGCCAGTACGATGTCACCCGGTCGTACCGAGAGGTCTTCCGGAATCGGCGCTGTTGGCAACCCGGTCTGGTCGATTTTCAATACCGCCAGGTCGGTTTCCAGATCCGAACCGACAACGGTTGCCAATTCCACACGGCCATCCCAGAGGGCTACACGAGCCTTCTGTGCATTGCCGATGACATGGTGGTTGGTCAGGATGTAGCCGTCTTCACTCATCAGTACGCCGGACCCGTCGTCCACCTGCATTCTGAAAAGTGCCCGGGAGCCCACAATTTGAGGTTGAATGCTGCGCGTCTGCAGACTGACCACGGCAGGCGCGGTTCGGTTGACCGCATCAGCATAGGAAGCGGGTGCGGTGGCCGTTTGAACCTCGGTTGGCGTGTCTTTATCCGCCAGCCGTTCTGCCAGCGCAGGCCAGAAGTAAATAACTACAAAGGCAAGGGCCAATCCGGCGGTAATTGCACGGCCTACGAAGCCTATCAGTTCACGAACTTGCGACATTTCACCATTCTATCGGTAAATTCGTTGTTACACATGTCCCGTTTCGGATAAAATAACTCTTTTGTAATGTACCGGTATCGTCAGACGATGGACTGACCCCAAGAGTCGTGCCATTTTCCCGATAATCGTGCGAATAAATCTAAAAACTGAACAGACCCTGCAGGGATCTCATCCAGCTGGAGAAACAGATGCCAACTGATGGCGTGAATAAGAAGAGGCGCCGGTTTCTCGTCGCCACAACCTCAGTCGTGGGAGCCGTGGGCGCGGGATTCGTGGCCGTGCCTTTTATCAAGTCCTGGAAGCCCAGTGCGAAAGCACAGGCAGTCGGTGCACCGGTTCAGGTGATCGTGGACGGTCTCGAGCCGGGACAACTGCTGAAAGTGCAGTGGCGGGGACAAACCATCGGAGTGCTGCGCAGAACGCCGGAAACCGTTGGCCTGCTGCCCGAAATTGATGCCGACCTGAGGGATCCTGAGTCGCTGGAATCGGAACAGCCCGTGTTCGCGCAAAATGAAGGCCGTGCGTTGCGTGAAGAGTTCCTTGTGGTGAATATGCATTGCACCCATTTGGGTTGTGTGCCGCAGATGATTCCCCAGGTGGGTCCCCAGCCATTCGAGGAAAACTGGAAGGGAGGCTTTTTCTGTCCTTGCCATAAATCCAAGTTCGACATGGCTGGCCGCGTGTATAAAGGTGTACCTGCTCCCACCAACCTGAGAATTCCCCCCTACAGCTTCATCGATGATGCGACTCTGATCATCGGTGTGAATCCTGAAGGAGCCGTATGATGGCCAAACCTGCGAGTACATTAGCCAGAAGCGCCGACGCCTTCATGGGCTGGATTGACAAGCGCCTGCCGGTCACAGCGTTCTGGAATGCCACCATGACGGGCTACCTGGCCCCAAAGAATTTCAATTTCTGGTATTACATGGGTTCCCTGGCGCTGTTTGTGCTGGTCATCCAGGTTCTTTCCGGAATTTTTCTCACCATGCACTACAAGCCATCGGCCGAAGAGGCTTTTGCATCGGTCGAATACATCATGCGCGACGTGGAATGGGGCTGGTTCATCCGCTACCTGCACTCCACCGGCGCATCGTTCTTTTTTATCGTGGTGTACCTGCACATGTTCCGCAGCCTGCTGTATGGTTCCCACCGCGCGCCCCGCGAATTGGTATGGGTCTTTGGCATGCTGATTTACCTGGCCCTGATGGCCGAAGCGTTCATGGGTTACGTGCTGCCCTGGGGCCAAATGTCCTACTGGGGTGCGCAGGTCATTATTAACCTGTTTGGCGCCATACCCACCATTGGTGAGCCACTGACCGAGTGGATCAGGGGTGACTTCTTCCTGTCCGATGCAACCCTGAACCGCTTTTTCGCATTGCATGTTATTGCACTGCCATTGGCCATATTCGGGCTGGTCCTGATGCACCTGGTGGCCCTGCGTGAAAACGGTTCAAACAATCCCGACGGTATCGAAATCAAGGAAAACAAAGATGAAAATGGTATTCCGGTAGACGGGGTTCCGTTCCATCCCTATTACACGATCAAGGATATTTTTGGCGTCGCGATGTTCCTGCTGGTCTTTACTTTCGTGCTGTTTTTCTGGCCCGAGGCGGGCGGGCTGTTTCTCGAGCATGACAACTTCGTGCCGGCCAATCCGCTGGTGACGCCGGAGCACATCAAGCCGGTGTGGTATTTCACGCCTTACTACGCCATCCTCAAGGCCGTGCCTGACAAGCTGATGGGTGTGATCCTGATGGGGCTTTCGGTGGTCATCCTTTTCTTCCTGC
>JAOUCS010000108.1 GCA_029859645.1 Lysobacterales bacterium
AATCAGGGTGCGGCTGGACAATACGAAGAAAGCTTCTGAAGAAGCCGGTGATACGCCGGCGGGAGCAGGCTGATGCTCAACGAATTACGAGACCTTGATTTTAATGACATCGGTAGTGCGCCCAAGTCGGTTCGCTACGTCATCTTGACCTTTCTGCTTATCGTTATCCTTGCCATTGGCTATTTCCTGCTGATCAAGGACAAAACGGAACAGCTCGAGCAGGTCCAGCTCCTGGAGAATACGCTTCGGATTGATTTCGAAGCCAAGCAGGCCAAAGCAGCCAATCTGGAATCCTACGAGGCGCAGTTGGCGGAAATGCAGGAATTGCTGGAAACCATGTTTCGCCAGTTGCCCAGCAAAACCGAGATGGACAAGTTACTGGTGGATGTTTCCCAGACAGCGCTTGGCGCAGGTATTGACGTCCAGTTGTTCCAGCCCAACGCCGAGGCCTATCACGATTTTTATGCTGAACGGCCAATATCAGTCCGGATGCTGGGTGATTACCACCAGTTTGGAGAATTTGTCAGCGGGGTAGCGTCATTGCCGCGTGTGGTTATTCTCACAATGCATGACATCGCCCTGCGTCGAGCGAATGAACGGGACGTGGGTGCGACCAATAATGACGGGCGATTGATTCTCGAAGGCACGGTCAAAACCTATCGCTATATTGATGAAGAAGAGGCCGCTGCGCGGGCCGAGGCGAGTGCGCCATGATCAGACTGAACATTAAAAAAGAGCTGCTCATCGTGATGCTGGTCGTTCTCGCCACTGCACTGACTGCATGTTCAGGCAGAGAGGATGATCTTAACCGCTACATTGCGGAGGTCAAAGCAAGGCCTGCAACACCGATTCCTCCCATTCCGCCGGTACGGACCTATACGCCTTATGTTTATGAGGGACTGTCCGGCCGGGATCCGTTCCGCCGCTCTACCAGCGAAGGTAGTGACCAGGTAGCGCAAAGTGGTCCGGCGAAGGGCCCAAGGCCTGATTTGCAGCGGCCGAGGGAATACCTGGAGAGGTTCGAACTCGACACGCTTTCCATGGTTGGCACGTTTTCAAAGGAATCATCGGAATGGGCACTGATACGGGATCCGGATGGCGTAGTTCACCGGGTTGCGGTCGGAAATTATATTGGTAAGAACCACGGTAAAGTGAACGGCATCTCCAATGATGAGGTTCAACTGAGTGAGTTCATTGCCGATGGTATTGGCGGCTGGCTGGTCAGGGAAGCTTCAGTCGCCCTGGGTGGGAGCTAGGAATGGCAACGCTCAAGCGACGGATTTCGAGAGGCACCGCAATGAACACCATGGAATGCACTATGAATTTACCGCGAACCTGTGAGAGAGGGCGCAGCATGCGTATTTGGAGAAAAGGACTTCTTTCAGGGCTGATCTTCGCCCTGACGATAACGCCGGCCACGTTGGCATTTGCGGCGAGCACCGTAACCGGAATCAGCCATGAGGCTACTGCCGATGGCGGTGTTGCAATTTCATTGCAGACCAGCGGGGACGTTCCACAGGTCAGCGTATTTGCCACCGAAAGCCCGGCAAAAATCGTCATGGATCTCAGCGAAACAGACAGTCAGCTGGATTCTGAAGCGGTTTACGTGGGTATCGGTTCCGTGCAGCAATATGCTGCGCTAGGTGCCGGCGGCAGAACGCGACTGGTGGTTGACATGTCCGGCGCGGCTGCCTACGACTACAACGCAGAGTCGGGCGAAGTTGTCCTGACGATCGCCGGCAGTGGCCAGGCTTCCGCGGCAGCGCCCACCCCGTCAGCCTACGACGGGTTCAACGTGACCAATGTCGATTTTCGTCTTGGCGAGAAAGGTCAGGCCCGCGTCATCATCAGTCTGGACCGGCCCGGCGCCAGCATGACCATTGAGGAAGGAACCAATAGCCTGAATATGGACGTGTTCAATTCAATCCTGCCGGCGGCTCTCGATCAGCGGTTGGACGTCATGGACTTCGCTACCCCCGTGCAATTCATCGACTCGTTTGGCGTCGATTCCGGCACGCGGGTTCAGCTTACGATGGCTGGGCTGTATGAGCACCTGGCCTATGAGTCCGGTAATGACATCATTATTGAAGTGAAGCCGATGTCGCAGGTGGCAGCGGCTGTCGAAGAAGTTGAGGTCAAGTTCTTCGAAGAAAAAACCTATGAAGGCACCAAGGTCACATTCAATTTCCAGGACATTCCGGTCCGATCGGTCCTGCAGTTGATTGCCGACGTATCCGATCTTAATATCGTGGTCGCAGACAGCGTTGGCGGTAACCTCACGTTGCGTTTGACCAACGTGCCCTGGGACCAGGCGCTGGATATCGTCATGGACGCGCGCAACCTAGATATGCGGCGCAATGGCAACGTGATCTGGATTGGTCCGACCGCGGAAATCGCAGCCCGTGAACAACAGCTGCTCCAGGCCCAAATGGATCGTCGCATTCTCGAACCTCTGCAAACTGTCCTGATCAAGGTCAGCTATGCCAAGGCGGAAGACCTGATGAACCTGATCTCGGAGTCCACGAGCAACGTCGATTCCGAGTACGGCCTGTTATCCGAACGTGGTTCCGTCACCATCGATGAGCGCACCAATACGCTGCTGGTCACAGATACCGTTGAAAAAATCATCCAGATCCAGGAACTCGTTACCGATCTGGACTACGCGGTCCGCCAGGTACAGATCGAATCGCGCATTGTGATCGCCAGCTCCGAATTCGCCCATGAACTGGGTGTTCGTTTTGGTGTGACCTACCTGAACCCAGGCAGTAACATCGGCGTGATTGCAGCGGACGGCCGCGCCACTGACATCGTTAATCCGGCGATCAATGTGCGAGATGATGGCTTGCTGGATGTTCCGGCCTATCCTAATCGGTACCAGGTAAACCTGCCGGCGCCTTCAGCCAATGCGGCAACCATCGGCTTGTCATTCCTGACCGGCAATGTTCTGCTGGATCTTGAGCTGTCTGCGCTGGAAGCCGAGGGTGAAGGTGAAGTGATCTCTACTCCGCGCATCGTTACGGCCAACCAGGCGGAAGCCTTCATCCAGCAGGGTGTGGAAATTCCGTACGAGCAGTCCACTTCATCGGGTGCAACCGCTGTGCAGTTCAAGGAAGCGGTCCTGGAGCTGAAAGTGACACCGCTGATCACGCCGGATAACCGCGTGCAGATGGACCTGAACATCAAGCAGGATACGGTAGGTGAAATTTACCAGACGTCCCGCGGTGGTTCGGTTCCCTCGATCGATACACGTGAACTGGAAACCCAGGTCCTGGTGGCCAACGGCGACACGGTCGTACTGGGCGGCATCTTCCAGGACGAGGCATTGTCCAGGGAAGAGAAAGTGCCATGGCTGGGTGATATTCCGGGCGTCGGCGCACTGTTCCGCCGCCGGGCCAACGAGTCCAAGAAACGTGAACTGCTGATCTTCGTGACGCCGAGTATCGTGGAAGACCGGGCGATTCTCTGACACGTGGGTCCTGAACTGAATCAACACGCCCGGGTATATCCCGGGCGTTTGCCATGTGTCTCCCGCAATGCATGAACTGCCGTTTTCCGAGGCGTGCGAGCGCAACCGGGAACCGATTCTCGAAGTCCTGGAATCACTGCTTCCTGCAGAAGGCTGCGTTCTCGAAATCGGATCCTGCACCGGCCAGCATGTGGTATTTTTCGCACCGGCTTTTCCGGGGCTCAGTTGGCAGCCGTCCGACCGGCCGGAGTATCTGCCCGGTTTGAAAGCACGAGTTTCGCTGCAAGGAACCACTGCGATTCTGCCGCCGCTGGAACTGGATGTTCTGAAAACCTGGCCCAGCAGGCGCTACGACGCTGTCTATTCAGCGAATACCGCGCATATCATGGGCTGGCCGGCTGTTGAGGCGATGTTTTCAGGCGTCGGCAAGGTGTTGCGTGCGGGTGGAGTTTTTTGTCTCTACGGGCCGTTTCGGAACAGGGACGGGAGCATGTCGGAAAGCAATAAACGCTTTGACCGCAGTTTGCGTGAGCGTGATCCGTCCATGGGGATCAGGGACCTGGTTTCGCTTGAAAAACTGGCAGCGAGCACTCAACTGTCGTTCATAGCTCGCAACTTGTTGCCAGCCAATAACCAGCTGTTGGTGTTCGAGCGTCTGAGTGAGAGCCAGGATGACTGATTACGATCAATTACTTGAACAGTCCAGATCCTTGTTGAAAGGACAGAATGACCTCGTTGCCAACGCCGCGAATCTTTCTTCGCTGCTTTTTCACTCGATGGAGCAGGTCAACTGGGTCGGCTTCTATTTTCTCAAGGGCGGACGGTTGATCGTAGGCCCTTTCCAGGGGCGGCCTGCCTGTGTTGAGATTCCCCTGGGGCGCGGTGTTTGCGGGACAGCGGCAGAAACATGGGAAGTGCAGAGAGTGGCAGACGTTCATGCCTTCGATGGCCACATTGCCTGCGACCTGGCATCGCGCTCTGAAATAGTCATACCGCTGATCATCAACCAACAACTGCTGGGCGTGTTGGATCTCGACAGTCCGGAGACCGGCCGGTTCGACCAGGCTGATGAGGATTTTCTGGTCAGGGTTGCGACGGTTTTTCTTGATTCTCTCGAGTAAGTGTCAGCCAGTCTGCGGGATGGATGTTTCCACCGCTTATGATTGCACCTACCTTGTTTCCGGAAAACAATTCGGGATGTTTGCGGATTGCGGCGATGACAGTCGCTGATGAGGGTTCAATCAGGATTTTCAGCCGTTGCCAGAACAGCAGCATTGCCTCGCGAATCTCCTCATCGCTTACAGTCAGGACCTGGCGGACCGACTCCCGGATCACTTTGAAATTACGCACACCAACCAGGGCTCTGAGACCATCCGCGATCGTATCGGGTTGAAAGTCTTCGATGATATCGCCCTGGGCCAGGCTGGCTACCGTATCAGCAGCGCCTTCTGGCTCGACGCAAAAGACATCCACACCCCAGGCGCGGGTCGCGATGGCGGTTCCGCTGATCAGGCCACCGCCCCCAAGCGGCGTGACAACCTGCTCCAGGGTCGGGACCTCCTGCTCCAACTCGAGCGCCGCGGTGCCCTGTCCGGCGATGATTCGGGAGTCATCATATGGGTGCACCGGAATCAGTCCTTTTGACACAAGCTTTTCCAGTTCTTCCACGCGCGAGGCGTTGGTCGGCGCGCAGAAATGGACCTGCCCGCCATAGCTTTTGACCGCTTCGATTTTCATCGGAGATGAATTGTCAGGCATGACAACGTGGGCCAAGCGGCCGTCCAGGCTTGCTGCGAGCGCCAGTGCGGCGCCATGATTGCCCGACGAATGGGTTGCCACATCGCCCAAAGCCCCCTCTTCGCGCAGGCAGGCAATAGCGTTGCTTGCTCCCCTGAATTTGAAGGCTCCGCTGCGTTGGAAGTTCTCGCACTTGCAGTAAAGTTTGCAACCCAATGCCTGGTCTAAAAGCGGATCATTCAAAACAGGCGTTTGGCGCACGGCACGCCGGATTCGGGCATGCGCCAGGTGAATATCGGCAATGTCTGGAATATCTGCTTCCGTAACAGGATTCATCTGCAACTTCTCTTTGGCGATCTTGCGCCTATAATACTGCCCACAATCGAGGAAATACCATGAAAAAAGAATCGTCCGGAAGAACGGTTTACCGCGAGCAATACAAACCCTGGCCCTGGATACTGGAAAGCGCCAGGTTTCGCTTTGAAATAGGAGAGGATGCGACCCGTGTTTTTTCCTCGCTGAGGTTGTCCCCTGGCGCCACTGCTATGCCGGTTAACGATATTGAACTGGATGGCCAGGAGATGGAATTGCGTTCGATCCGGGTGAATGGCGAGGCGTTGCAGGATGGTGACTACGCACTGAATGCTGACAAGCTTGTGATTCGCAATATTTCGGGCGACTGCATACTGGATCTGGAAGTGCTGATCAGGCCGCAGCTGAACACTGCTCTGGAAGGGCTCTATCCGTCCAGTGGCTTCCTGCTTACTCAGTGTGAGGCGGAAGGGTTTCGGAAAATTTCTTATTTCCCCGACCGGCCGGACGTGATGACCTGCTACGACGTGACCATCGTGGCCGACCAGGAGCGTTATCCCGTTCTGCTTTCCAATGGCAATGCAATCGACTCGGGCAGCCTGGATGATGGCCGCCACTGGGTTCGGTGGAGTGATCCCTTTGCCAAGCCCTGCTACCTGTTTGCGCTGGTTGCAGGAGACCTGGCGTGCGTTGAGGATCACTTCGAAACACGCAGCGGGCGGCAGGTGACGTTGCGCGTCTATGTCGAACATGACAACCGCGACAAGTGTGCTCATGCCATGGAGTCGCTTATTCACTCGATGAAATGGGATGAGGACCGTTTTGACCTGGAGTATGACCTGGATATTTACCATATCGTCGCAACCAATGACTTCAATATGGGGGCGATGGAAAATAAGTCCCTGAATATATTTAATTCGAAGTATGTCCTGGCGCGCCCGGATACGGCGACAGACTCCGATTACCAGGGCATTGAAGGGGTGATTGGTCATGAATATTTTCATAACTGGACCGGCAATCGGGTCACTTGCCAGGACTGGTTTCAGCTGACGCTCAAGGAAGGGCTGACGGTATTCAGGGACCAGGAGTTTTCTTCCGATATGCACTCGCGGGCGGTAAAGCGGATCCAGGATGTAAGGCAGCTGCGCAGTCGCCAGTTTCCCGAAGATGCGGGTCCGATGTCACACCCCATTCGCCCTGATAAATATCGTGAAATCAATAACTTCTATACGATGACCGTCTATCAGAAAGGAGCGGAAATTATCCGGATGTACCATACATTGCTGGGTGAAGAAGGTTTCCAGCGAGGTATGAAACTGTACTTCGAACGGCATGACGGACATGCGGTTACCTGCGACGATTTTCTTGCGGCGATGGCCGATGCCAACGGTGTGTCCCTGGAGCGGTTTGGCCGCTGGTATGGGCAGTCCGGCACGCCCGAATTGAAAATACGAGGATGTCATGACGCGGATACCGAGACTTTTACCCTGACACTCGCACAGCATACGCCTCCAACGCATGACCAGGAATCCAAGCAAGCGCTCGTTATACCGGTTGAGATTGGCTTGCTGGACAGGCAGGGCAGGCCGCTTGAGTTGCGGCTGACGGGCGAAGATCAATCCGGCGGTTTTTCCCGCCTGTTTCTGCTGGAGGAGGCGGAACAGGATTTCGTATTTGAAGATATCACCGAGCAACCGGTTCCGTCCCTGCTGAGGGGGTTTTCAGCGCCTGTTAAGCTCGACTATCCCTACTCGAGCGCAGATCTGGCGGTCTTGATGGCCCATGACAGGGATGCTTTCGTGAGATGGAATGCTGCGCAGTTGCTGGCGCAGCGCGAAATCCTGGGTCATGTGCAAAGCCTGTCACGCGGAATGGAACTGGAGTTGGGCCAGGACCTCACAGAAGCCTTCCAGGCCTTGTTGACTGACCAGGCTTCCGATCCGGCTCTGATTGCCGAGGCCATGACCTTGCCCGGTGAGGACTACCTGGCGGAGCAAATGGATATCGTTGATGTCGATGGCATTCACAACGCGCGCGATTTCGTCAAATCCAGCCTCGCATCAGCCCTCAAGGCCGAGCTGTTAAAGCGCTATGAAGCGATGAACGATCGGGCGCCCTATTCGAAAGCGCCGGCATCAATGGCGCAACGCAGCCTGAAAAACACCTGTCTTTCCTTTTTGCTCCATACCGATACAGGGGTGGAGTTGGCGGAAACCCAACTGGCAAACAGTGACAACATGACAGACACGCTGGCCGCTCTCCAGGGCCTGGTCCGGATCGAAGCGGACTCCGCCGACCGCCTGCTGGCAGAATTCGAAGAAAAGTGGAGCGACGATGCGCTGGTCATGGACAAATGGTTCTCCATGCAGGCAGCCTTACCCGGCAAAAATGCAGTCTGGCGGGTGCGACAACTGCTCGATCACCCGGGATTCAGCCTGGCCAACCCGAACAAGGTGCGGTCTGTCATTGGCGTTTTCTCGATGATGAACCCGACCGGTTTCCATACCGCTGACGGTTCCGGATACCGGCTTCACGCCGAACAGGTCATGGCGCTGGATAATCTGAATCCGCAGGTAGCGGCGCGTATGGCCGGCGCCTTCAATGCTTGGCTGCGTTTTGACGACGGCAGGCGCGAATTGATGAAAGGGCAACTCAAACGCATCCAGGCCTGCGATGGTTTGTCGCCGGATGTCTCAGAAATCGTAAGCAATGCCCTGGGAATGGAAAAGTCGCGCAGTAAACGATGAATTCGTTGGTGCGTCGGGCAGCTATCCTGGCCTGCCTGGTGCTTTTCCAGGGGTGCGGTATCAGTAACGAGCGGACGCCGGTAGAAGCCTCGGCTGTTGCACTCGACGGCATGATCATACGCAATGAACTGGTCTATCCGGTCAAAAATGTCATGATCACCGTGCCGGTGACAGGCAATTTTGCCGGATGCGGAAATATCATGCCCCGGTCCGATTGCAGGACCCGTTTCGAAGCGGTTGATTATGCGGGCAACGCCATGCTGGTCAACTGGACCGAGTACGGCCAGCAGCATTCCACCAAGGAATTTACGGTGGAGCCCGGATCTGAAATCAGTCGCTCAGGCACTGCATGGCTGGAGGTAACTATTTTTGCGCCTGGCCAGGCGGGGGCAAAACTGGTGCAAGCTCAGGATTGAACGCCGTTCAAGGCCTTGCACAGCAGGCTACGCTGCAAGTCGGCCTCAGGGCGCGTGGGAAACTTTGGCGCCAGGCGCAGGTCACCCGAAAACCGAAGATTGAACTGGTATCCTTCTCCATCCTCGGCTTCAAAAACCCGGGTGATGAAAACGATCTTGTCCAGGACAATGGTATAGCCCTGCAGTTCGTAAGTTTTTCCAGCCATGAACTTGATCTCCACCAATGAGTGAATCATGCGCGCATGCTATGCTTAAAGCAGGTATGCAGCTACTCTTTAACATTTTACTGCTGTTTCTGCTTGCGGGTTGTGCGACGCCTTATTACCCGGTCCATACATCCAGCGATGGAGCTTATTACATCACAGAAGCGCAGACTGCCGGGCCGGTATACGGTAACCCAGCGCTATGGGCTAGTGATATTGTTACCTACCCGTGGTGGATGGGAAGTTACCCTGCCGAACTCTTTGTCTATTACAGCCCCTATTATTATCCATACTACTTTTCAATCCATAATCCTTCGTTCTATCACCCGTTTTATGACTTCTACCGGCGCCATCATGTCTACCGGTATCCACCGCACAGTTTCCCCAGGCCTGACGAACTACAGCCGGCGGGTGGACAAACCAGTCCACCGTTTTTGCCGCCCCATATGGCTATGCCCACAAACGCACCATTGATTGAAATCCGCCGTTCAAACGACCTTGCTCGTCCCTTCCCGACAGGTTATAACGGCAGATCAACCAGGCGCAGCACCCATGACTCAAGAAATTCATTGCCGGTAACCGGCAGGAGCTCAAGCGCGCCGTCTTTTTCTGCCGCTGGCAGCCGTAGTGCAAGTCGGTCCGTGACTCGCTCCAGCGCACCAAAGCGCTCGGGTCCTTATTCCAATCCTTCCTCGAACAGGAACAGGCAGTAGCTGCGTAATTTCTTGAAATTCAGTACAATGCGCGGTCCCTGGACTGGAAATTCCAATGATGAAGCTTGCTGAAGCGTTTGATGTGATCGTGATCGGTGGCGGCCATGCCGGTACCGAGGCTGCGCTTGCATCTGCGCGCAGTGGAGCGCGGACGCTGCTGGTGACTCACAGCATTGAAACCATCGGGCAGATGAGCTGCAATCCGGCGATTGGTGGGATTGGCAAAGGGCACCTGGTCAAAGAAATTGACGCCATGGGCGGAATCATGGCCAGGGCGGCGGACGCTGCCGGAATTCAACTCAGAACACTGAACTCCCGCAAGGGGCCGGCCGTAAGGGCCACCCGCGCGCAATGCGACCGCAACCTGTATCGCGCCCATATCAGGGCCGCGGTGGAACAGCAGGAAAATCTGCTGATCTTCCAGGCAGCCGTCGATGACCTGTTGATGGCAGGGGGTCGTGTGGCCGGCTGCCGGACAGCCACGGGGCTGGAGTTTCGGGCTGCAACCGTCGTATTAACGACCGGCACATTTCTCGGCGGCAAGATTCACATTGGTGAGGAGCAGTTTTCAGGTGGGCGTGCAGGTGATCCACCATCCAATGTGCTGGCTGCCCGCTTACGGGAAATGCCATTTCGGGTAGCCCGTTTGAAGACGGGTACACCTCCCAGGATCGATGGCAAATCCGTTGATTTCAATGTCATGCAAGAACAGCCCGGCGACCTTCCACGGCCTGTTTTCTCTTACCTGGGGCGCGAGGAAGACCATCCCGAGCAAGTGTGCTGTTGGATTACCCACACTTCCGTGGAGACGCACGAGATCATTCGCCGGGCTCTGCACCGTTCACCCATGTATTCGGGAACCATAGAAGGCACCGGGCCTCGTTATTGTCCATCCATCGAGGACAAAATTGTTCGCTTTGCAGATCGTGACAGTCACCAGATTTTCGTTGAGCCGGAAGGGCTACATACCCGGGAGCTTTACCCCAACGGCATTTCCACCAGCCTGCCATTTGATATCCAGGTGGATTTCGTACGCTCGATTCGTGGATTTGAGAACGCACACATCACCCGGCCCGGTTACGCTATTGAATACGATTATTTTGATCCCAGGGAATTGCATTCCTGGCTTGAAACCCGGCATGTGCCCGGCCTGTTTTTCGCCGGCCAGATCAATGGTACGACAGGTTACGAAGAGGCGGCGGCCCAGGGCCTGGTTGCTGGCGTCAATGCAGCCCGCAGCTCCAGAGGTGAATCGTTGTGGTCGCCACGCCGTGACGAGTCATACATGGGAGTGATGATTGATGACCTGGTGACCCAGGGGACGCAGGAACCTTACCGGATGTTCACCAGCCGCGCCGAATATCGCTTGCACCTGCGGGAAGACAATGCGGATTTGCGTCTGACCGAAACCGGACGTGAACTCGGGCTGGTAGATGATCACCGATGGCAGGTTTTTTGCGAGAAGCGCGACGCGATCGAACAGGAGCGTCAACGATTGCAGTCCCTGTGGGTGGCGCCTGGAAATGGATTGGCGAAGGCGCTGGAGTTGGCTCATGGCGTTTCAATCAGCAAGGAATGCCGGGCACTTGATTTGCTCAAGCGTCCCGAAATGGATTATGGCAAACTCGTTTCGGTCGCCGGCATTGGCCCAGGCGTTGCCAGCGCGCAGGTCGCGGAACAGGTGGAAATTCAGGTTCGCTACGCAGGCTACCTGGATCGCCAGGAAGATGACATCAAACGTCGCGAACGGAATGAAAGTATGATGATCCATTCCGATTTCGATTATTCCCAGGTACGGGGGCTATCATCGGAAGCCCGCGAAAAACTGGAGCATACCAGGCCGCAGAGCATAGGCCAGGCTTCCCGCATTCCGGGGATGACCCCTGCAGCGATTTCACTGTTGCTGGTCACGCTGAAAAAGGCTCGCAAACAAGTGGCCTGACCGGTTTTTGCCGGTCCGAGGCGATTTATCACGATAACGAAACGTTCCATTC
>JAOUCS010000031.1 GCA_029859645.1 Lysobacterales bacterium
GATGGAATCCAGCGGTGTCTGCGGGAAGCGTTGTTTGAACAGATCCTCCAGGACCGAGCGAATTTCATCATCCAGCATTTCGATTTCTTCTGCCTGCTCAGTTGCCTGCTGGCCCAGGCGTGTCAGCACTTCATCCCGCAGTCTGAAATACTGCAGCTTTGGCACATCGAGCAGCGGGTCGTACGGGCCGGTTATTTCAACATTCAGTTCCGGCCGCTGTTGCAGGGCGGCCTGCAGTTGTTGCACTTTCTCCAGTTCCGGTGGTGTCAGGTCAGATCGGCCGGCCAGGAACTGGAATTGCCCCAGGTCTTCTGAATCAATGCCAATCAGGCTTCCCAGCAAACGAAACGGGGCGGAGACGATCTTGGTAAGGACTGTTGCAATCGCCTGCATGACGACGCCACTGATTTTAAATTCGGGATTGTTGACGTCACCGGTCACCGGCAGATCCAGCTTGATCACACCCTCCGAGTCCTTCAGTAGCGCCACGGCGAGATCCAGTGGCAAATTCGTGGCTTCCGGGCTTTCCACCTGGTCGCCTATCACCAGGTCGCTCAGCACGACCGAGTTGGTGGCGTCCAGTCTGCCCTGTTCAATAGAATATCCGAGATCCAGGTCCAGCTTGCCCTGGTCGATTTCACGGCCGGCAAACTTGACGGTATAAGGCGACAGGTTAGACATCAGCAAATTGCGGAACTCCACCGAGACATCGGTGTGTCCAATCGGGTCGAGCACGGCCATCGAGCCTTCTATCCTGGCCAATCCGAATTCATCCACCTGGCCCTCCAGGCGTATG
This sequence comes from Lysobacterales bacterium, assembly GCA_029859645.1. Taxonomy (GTDB): domain Bacteria; phylum Pseudomonadota; class Gammaproteobacteria; order Xanthomonadales; family SZUA-36; genus JAHEFT01. Next base: position 797 of record JAOUCS010000031.1, read on the forward strand.
TTGGCCGGCTCGGTACTGGATGAGTCTATGGTCGATATCGAGCCGTCCATATCCGAAATTTTGGTGGCGAACTGCAGCGGTAAAGACAGATCGGCGAAATCCAGCGAGCCATCACTGACACTGATTCCTCCAATCACGATGACTGGCTGCTCAGCAGGGTTTTGCCCGCCCGGTTCATCGTCCGGTAGGTCGTCCGGTTCGGCGTCCGGTTCGGCGGCCGGTTGTCCTTCGATCAACAGCCCGGAAAGGTTGGTCGACTGGTCCTCGTTGATCCTGAACCGTCCATAGGGTTGGTCGAAAGACAGCAGTGATAACTGGAGAATGCTTGTATCGGCGACCCATTCAAAGCGGTCTATTTCCAATTGCTGCCAGGCCACCAGGCTTTCGTCCCGCCGGGTATCGGTGACAGCAAGCTCTCTCACCATGGTGGAACCGGCAACGCTCAACGGAGACTCCGGCGCCAGGCTGATTTCGATCTGAGCATCCAGTGCGCCACTGGCGATAGACATTGCCGAATACGTGCCAAGGTAGGGCTGGGCCGGGACGAGCGCGATATCGTTCAGGGTTGCTGTACCTATGAACGCGGTCGATGGCAAAATGGCTGCGTTCCCGCTGATCTCAAAACTGCCTCCCTGATCCAACTCTCCGGCCAGACTGACGGGTATGTCATGGCCAGCCATATTGTTGATGCCTTCTGCGGTAAGGCGCAGCAAATTGATCGAAACCAGGCCCGGCGGTGAAATGCTCCGGTCACTGAACTCGACGGTTCCGTCGGCCAGTTGCAGGCGTCGCAGCTCGAAAGACCAGGGGTCAGGCGCCGCATCGGTAGCTTGGTCAGCAGAAGCCGTGTGATCACCCGCTGCAGGCTGTTCAGGCCGCAGTTGCAGCAGGCTGAATTTACGGTTTTCGTCCAGCCAGGTCCTGGCGGCCGGCGCGTCAATTTCCGCCATCTCAAAAGTGAGTGATTTTTCCGGGTAGCGAAGCACACCATTCGTCAGGGCCAGTCGTGACGCGGTGAGTATTTCGGTTGCCGGAGAGAGCCCTGCGACCGAAACGTCCGTAACCTCAAGTTGCAATTCGTCCAGTTCAATACTCCAGCCCCCGTCGGTTTCGGCGCTGAGCCGGTAATGAGTGCTCGTCGATAACGCTGCGGCCAGGGAATCGATGGGCATGACCGCTTTGAGATAGGCAATCGCCGGCGCCAGTTGCAGATTGCTGAGCGCCAGTGTGCCTTCGGACTGGAAAGGCTGCAGGTCGATATTACCTTGCCACTCCAGGCTTGACTGATCAGGAAACTGCACAGTGACTGTTTGTTGGCCGAACCGGTCCGGCAGAGTGTTAAGTTCCAGGATCGAGACGTCAATAGGTCCAATATCCAGGGACGCCGTGTCTTGCGGAACCTGGTCCCGGATGCGCAGCCGGCCGTTGCCCAGACGCAATTCCTGGATCAACAGGGGAGGTATACCCTTGTCACCTGGTGTTTCTGCATCAGGCTGTTGCTGGTTGGCTTGTAAGTCTGACAGCAAACGGCCCAGGCGGCTGTCAGCCGGTTCAAACCGTTCAATCAGCAAGTCCAGTCCGTCCAGGCTGACTTGCTGGAACGTCCACGCCCAGCGGAACAAGCTGGATGCCTCGAAATTGACGTAAAACTGGTCGAATCCAGCCAGCTTTGCGCCGTCGGTATCAGTCAGCTCGAAACCGTGGGCCCTGAGCGCCAGTTGATAGGGATTAACTTCAATTTTTTGAAAGGACGCTTCGCGACCCAGGTCTTGCCGGACCTTGTCCACCACCAGCTTTTCGAGCAGCAGCGGTAGCATGAAAAAACCCGTCAACGTATAAATCACCAGCAAGGCGGCCAACCAGGCCCATTTGCGGTGCCCTGTAAACCATCCTGTCTTTCCAGCGGCAGGCTCTTTTGGCATATTCCCTGTTTTTGTTGCGGTCACTTCGGCGTCATGATCTGTTTCGAGAACTCAGCGTACCATGAGTGGTCCAACCGAGGTCAATCACTGCGTGATAGACTCCCCCAAAACATGAATATGGGAACCGCGCTGTTTTGAAGAATTTCTATCCGATGCTGGTCTTGCTGGGCAGCCTGATGCTGACTGGCTGTGCCACCGCCATTGCCACTGCCGGCAGTGGACTGGCGGGCAATTTGAACACCGCCATCCTGAACCAGGATGACCCTCAGCTGGTTAGGGATGGCGCCCCGGCCTACTTGCTGATGCTCGACAGTTTCGTCGAGGGCGCGCCCGAAAATGTTGCGGCGCTGAGCGCTGCCGCCGAGCTCTATTCCGCCTACGGGGTGGTTTTCGTGGATGATCCCATCAGGGCGAAAAAGCTGACCAACCGCGGACGGAAGTACGGTCAGCGCGCGCTTTGCGCTGCCCGCAAGGAAGCCTGCGATATCTGGAGCCTGAACTATGGTGAATTCACCGAACAGTTAAACGCAATCGATAAAAAACAGGTCGAAGCGCTGTACACGTTTGGGCTGAGCTGGATCGCTTACATCCAGGCCCACAGCGATGACTGGTCGGCGCTGGCCAAGCTGCCCCAGGCCAAGGCGACGCTGCTGCGAGTGCAGGAACTGTCGCCACCCTACAAGCAGGCGGATATCGAACATTTCCTGGCAGTGCTGGACACCATCCGGCCGCCGGCACTGGGAGGAGACTTTGATGCCGGGCTGGCGCATTTTGAGCGGGCCATGTCACTGTCCGGAGGTTATAACCTGAGTATCATGGTGGATTTCGCGAAGTACTATGCCCGGACTCTGTACGACCGGGAGTTACATGACCAGTTACTGAACGAAGTATTGGCGGCTGACCCTGTGCACACCGGCTATACCCTGTTCAATACATTGGCCCAGGATGAAGCGAAAGACCTGCTGGCAAGTGCCGACGACTATTTCTGATAAAGGACCTGTAACTATGAGATTTCAACTGAATATGCGACTGCTGGTTGTGCTGGCGGGCCTGTTGGTGATGCCGGTCGGGCATACCCAGACTCTGAAGATCGCAACCATCGCACCCGAGGGCTCGTCCTGGATGAAGGACATGCGGGCGGGCGCGAAAGCGATCGAGGAAAACACCGACGGTCGGGTCAGGTTCAAGTTCTATGGCGGTGGTGTTCAGGGCAACGACAAGCAGGTTCAGCGCAAGATGCGGACTGGCCAGTTGCACGGCGGAGCATTTACTTCGGGAGCGATGAACAAGTTCCAAAAGGATGCAGATCTTTTTTCGATGCCAATGGTGTTCGATACCGTCGAGGAAGTCCGTTACGTGCGCAAAGCCATGGACATGGATATCCGACAACGGCTGGAGGATGCGGGCTATGTGAATTTCGGTTTCGCGGGTGCCGGTTTTGCATTCATGATGTCCAATCGGCCGCTGGTGACTCTGGCTGATCTGAAGGGTCGCAAAGTCTGGATTCCCGAGGGCGACCCGATTGGTTTTGCGGCGCTGCAGTCGCTGGGCGTGGCGCCGGTGATCATGCCAGTTACCGATGTCATGACCGGTCTGCAGACCGACCTGCTGGACAGTGTTACGGTTCCGCCGGTGGGCGCGCTGGTTTTCCAGTGGCATACGCAACTCAAGTACGTGACCGAACTGCCGATTGCCTATGTCTATGCAGCGTTGCTGATTGATAAACGAGCCTTTTCAAAGCTGTCGCAGGAAGACCAGCAGGTGGTCCGTGAAGTGATGGAAGGAACCTACCGGAAATTTGATCAGAACGGCGTGCGGGAAAATGACCAGGCATTGCAGGCCCTACTGGGCAACGGCCTGCAGATGGTCATGCCCGATACGTCCGAGGTCAGTGAATGGCGCTCCATCGTCAATGCCTCGCACAGGCAGCAGGCCGGCGAAGGCACGTTTGATATCGAGTTGCTGAACCGGATGCAGGGACTGGTGCAGACTTATCGTAGCGGCGCGGCAGTTGGATCTGAATAGACCGTTCCTTTCCCGCCTGGACCGGGCAGGGCGCGCGGCTGAAGACACCGTGCTGGTGGTGATTCTGACCGCCATGATTCTGCTCGCAGCCTCGCAGATAGTCATGCGTAATTTCCTCAATATCGGCCTGATCTGGGGCGATGAAATGCTGCGCATGCTGGTGCTGTGGATTGCGGTGGCGGGCGCCATTGCCGCAAGCCGATCGGACAAGCATATCAATATTGCGGTACTGGACCGGTTTCTTCCAGACAGGCTGAAGCTGGTAGTGAAGATCCTGGTCCATCTCTTTACGGCGGGTATCTGCGGTGTGGTGTCCTGGTACAGCGCGCAGTTTGTGATGACCTCACGCGAGTTTGGCGACATCCTGATGGGCAGCGTGCCGGCCTGGATACCGCAACTCATTCTGCCAGTTGGATTCGGTCTCATTTGCTACCGCTACGTGATCTTCGTACTCAGGGAGCTTGTACGGCTGGTCGGGAGTAAGCCGCCCAAATGATTGCAATCGGTCCGCTGCTGGTCATCCTGGCCCTGTTGGGCGCACCCCTGTTCGCAGTGATAGCAGCCAGCGCCATGCTGGGTTTTACCCGCGAAGGGATCGATCTGCAGGCGATTGCTATCGAGTTCTACGGCATTGCGGAAATGCCGATCCTGCTGGCCATACCGCTGTTTACGTTTGCCGGGTACCTGCTGAGCGAGAGTGGCGCACCGCGCAGGCTGGTTCGGCTGACCCAGGCGCTGCTTGGCTGGATGCCAGCCGGCCTGGCGATCGTGTCCCTTGCTGCCTGTGCTTTTTTTACCGCGTTTACGGGGGCATCCGGCGTGACCATCATTGCCCTGGGCGCTTTGTTGTTTCCGGCACTGCAAAAAGCAGGATATCCGGAGAAATTCAACCTCGGCCTTATCACCTCCGCCGGCAGCCTCGGTCTGTTGTTCGCACCGTCTCTACCGCTGATCCTGTATGGGATCGTGGCAGAGATTTCGGTTGAGGATCTGTTTCTTGCCGGCGTGTTCCCCGGTTTCCTGATGCTGCTGATGTTGTCGGGTTACAGCGTCTGGAAGAACCGCGCACTGCGCGCGCCCCTGTCTGATTCTTCCTGGAAGGAGGCGGCTGCCGCCATTCGCGAAGCAGCCTGGGAAATTCCATTACCCATCGTTGTTTTGGGTGGCATCTACAGCGGTTATTTCGCCATTTCCGAAGCGGCGGCGGTCACAGCACTTTATGTTCTGATTGTCGACGTAATTATCCTGCGCGAAATCCCGATCCGCAATCTTCCTGCGGTGATGCGTGAGTCCATGGTGCTGGTTGGGGGAATCCTGGTGATCCTTGGCATGTCACTGGCCTCCACCAATTACATGATCGATGCCGGGGTGCCACAGAAACTGCTGGAATTTGTCAGCCAGATGGTGACCAGCCAACTGACCTTTCTGCTGTTGTTGCTGGCTTTCCTGCTGGTGCTTGGTGCAATCCTGGATATTTTCTCGGCCATCGTGCTGGTAGTGCCACTGATCCTGCCGGTCGCAGTGCAATTCGGGGTGCACCCGGTTCACCTTGGAATCGTGTTCCTGGCGACCATGCAACTGGGCTATATCACGCCACCGGTCGGATTGAACCTGTTCATCGCAAGTTACCGGTTTGAGCGGCCAATAATCGAGTTATATCTGTCGACTTTACCGTTTTTCGTCATTCTGCTGATTTCGGTTATATTCATCGCCTTCTGGCCGGCACTATCATTGATTTTGTTGAGTTAGAGTTTCGAAAAACGAGGGTCTCCATGAAAACGAGTTACTTTCGGGGCGCCTCGGCGCCGGACCTTGTGAACGACACCATCGGTCGGTATTTCGACCGCGTCGTTGGGCGGTACCCTGAGCGGGAAGCACTGGTCGTTCGTCACCAGGACATTCGTTGGACCTGGGCTGAATACGGCCAGCGGGTGGATCAACTGGCGGCCGGCCTGCTGGCGCTCGGGATTGAGCCGTGTGAGCGGGTCGGAATCTGGGCGCCTAACTGCTACGAATGGTGCCTGGCGCAGTTTGCGACCGCTAAGATCGGTGCAATCCTGGTCTGCATCAATCCGGCTTATCGTGTATTCGAACTGGAATATGCCCTGAACAAGTCGGGCTGCAAGGCCGTCATCTCCGCCGAGAAGTTCAAAAGCAGCCATTACCTGGAAATGCTGCAACGGCTTGCGCCCGAGTTGGCCAGCTGCGAGCCCGGTTGCCTGCGTTCGGCAAAACTGCCGGCGCTCGAACTCGTCATCCGCATGGGTGAAGAGCACACCCCCGGGATGTTGAACTTCAGCGATGTCTGCGAAATGGGCGGCGCGAAGGAACAACGCCGCATGGATGCCATCGCAGAGACACTGAAAGCCGACGACATCATCAATATCCAGTTCACCAGCGGCACCACGGGTAATCCCAAGGGTGCTTCGCTGACGCACTTCAATATCCTGAACAATGCCAACCTGGTGGCTGACGGCATGAAACTGACCCAGGCAGATCGCTTGTGCATCCCCGTGCCCATGTATCATTGCTTTGGCATGGTGATCGGCAAGCTGGCCTGTGTTTCTCATGGAGCGACTGCCGTATTCCCCGCCGATGCTTTTGAACCGGCTGCGGTCCTGGAGACGGTCGAGCAGGAACGCTGCACGGCCCTGCACGGCGTCCCCACCATGTTCATCGCAGAACTTGAGCACCCGGATTTTGACCGCTTTGATCTGTCTACGCTCCGCACCGGCATCATGGCGGGCGCTCCCTGTCCGGTCGAAGTCATGCGAAACGTCATTACGAAAATGCACATGAGCGAAATACTGATCGCCTATGGTCAGACCGAATGCAGCCCGGTCAATCACATGACGCTTGCAGATGATCCGCTGGAGAAGCGGGTGGAAACGGTTGGCCGCGCCGGGCCGCATCTGGAGGTCAAGATCATCGACGAGGAAGGCGCGATCGTCCCCGTTGGTGAAAAAGGGGATATCTGTACCCGCGGCTATGCGGTCATGAAGGGTTACTGGAATGACCCTCAGCGGACGGCTGAGACGGTCGACGCCGACGGATGGCTGCATTCAGGAGACCTCGGGATCATGGACGATGAGGGTTACGTGTCGGTCGTTGGCCGCCTTAAAGACATGATCATTCGAGGTGGCGAAAATATCTACCCCCGGGAAATTGAAGAGTTCCTGTTTACTCATCCCAAAATCCAGGATGCGAAGGTGGTGGGGATTTCTGACGTTAAGTACGGCGAGGAAGTCTGTGTCTGGGTGCAATTGAAGGATCAGCAGGTGTTGAGCGAGGACGAAATCCGCGCTTTCTGCAAAGAGCACATCGCCTACTTCAAGGTGCCGCGCTATATACGCATCGTCGATGACTTTCCCATGACGGTCACCGGCAAGGTGCAGAAATTCAAAATGCGGGAACAAACGGAAAAAGAACTCGGGCTGGCCTGAAAGGGCTGCAAATCGTCCTCAGCCCACGTAAACTTCGTACATGCTGAAACTGCGACATCCCCTATCATTGCTGGTCATCAGTTTGCTGGTCATGCTGGGGGTATTACGATCCTATTCGACCCCGGAGCCTGTTGGCGCCGATGCCCCGGATGTCGTGTTTTCCGCCATCCGGGCCGAGGCAATCCTGGGTGACCTGTTGCAGGAAGGCTTGCCCCATGTATCGGGTTCTCCCCTCAATGCTGTCGTCAGGGACCGGGTGGTTGCACAGCTGGAATTGTCCGGATACGAGGCTGAGGTCCAGTCTCGCTTTCACTGCAACGCGGAGTTTGGCAGTTGCAGCCCGGTTGAAAACATCATCGCCATCAAAGCCGGCTCGGAAAATAAGCATGCCGTCCTGATCACCGCCCACTACGACAGCGGCTGGGCTGGGCCCGGCGCCGCCGATGACGGTGCCGGGATGGCGGCGATCCTTGAAATTGCACGCATGACAGCGGACTTTCCGCCGTTCAAAAACGATATCATTTTCCTGATTTCCGATTCAGAGGAAAACGGCCTGATCGGCGCCGACGCGTTCGCTGAGCACCATCCTTTGTTTGAGAAAGTCAAAGCGGTTGTGAACCTGGAAGCCCGCGGTGCCAGTGGCCCCAGCGGCATGTTCGAGACGGGTGAGGGAAATCGCAGTATCATCCGGATGTTCTCCAAGAACGTCGACCGGCCGGTCGGTAGTTCACTGATTTACGAAATCTATAAAACCATGCCCAATGACACCGATTACAGTGTTTACAAGCGCAAGGGAGTCATGGGGGTGAACTTCGCTTTCGCGCAGGGTGTGCCGGTCTATCATTCGGCCATTGATGACATCGAGCACCTTGACCTGGGCAGCCTGCAGCATCATGGGGATAACGCCTGGGGTATGCTCAAAGTGCTGGGTGAGCGTAATATCGCAGCGATCGTTTCCCGGGAAGACGCGGGCTATATCGATGTTTTCGCCAGCCGGTTGATTCACTACCCGGTCAGCATTACCACCGGCCTTGATATCTTCCTGGGTGTTCTGGTGATGATTGCCATCTTCGTGGCTTTTAGGAATGAATTCCGCTTTCGACAGTTACGGTGGGGTCTGCTGGCCATTCCCTTTCTGCTGATCTCGATCGTTGTCGGCGGCTACCTGCTGTCCTGGCCCCTGGGCCGCTGGCCTGATCTGCATCCCCTGGAACATCCGCATCCCTGGGCGGGCAGGCTGGCATTGATCCTGATGTTGGGTCTGGCCGGATACACGACGTTGAAACTGTTCTCTGGCCGGGTTTCCGCCTGTGCCTGGATGATCATGGCCTGGGCGATGATTTTTGCCCTGGGTATGACATTGACCAGCAAGCTGCCCTCGGCTTCGCACATAGCATTGTTACCGCTGGGCATGTTCACGCTGGGTTCCGGTATTGACCTTTTTCGCAGGAAGTCGCCAGCGCCATTGTTGTTCGCTTCTCTGCTGGGTTTTGCCAGCGCGGCTTTCCTTTCTTTCTACCATTTCTTCATGCTCGACGTGGTGATGAATTTCGACCAGAGCCATATCAAGATGGCGATGTTCTGGTTGGTGGCCCTGGTAGCCATGCCCATGTTGCTGGCTTTCGTGAAGGACCTTGAACTGACCTGGCAACCGGTTCGCTGGCTACTGGTGGCGGTACTGGCCACCTGTCTCGTACACTTGTTTCTGCCCGGTTACACGGCGGACAGGCCACGGGACATGACCTTGATGTACAGCGAAGTCGAGGGTGAGGATAACGGCCACCTGGTGCTTGAAAGCATCTACCGGCGTCATGACAAATCGTACGCCAAAAGTCATGCATTCGAAATGACCGAGTTAAACTCCGGCCAGCTTGGCAGGGTTACCCGGCCAGCCCGTGCAGTTGCGGCCCTGGGCTTGCCGGGTGTTATGCTGCAGGAAGCGGAAACACGCATCGAGGATGATTTGTACGTACGCGAACTCAGCCTGGATTTGCCGGAAGGCACTCCGTTGCTGCGGCTGACTATCCCGCTGGAGTCCGGACTGACCAGGGCCTGGGTGAATGGCGAACTGGCGCTGGATACATCCATAGAGACCAAGCACCGGAGAAATCGTTACCGTTTGCAACTGATTCATCCTGGAAATGGCCCGGTCAGCGTTCGCCTTGAATCGTCTGCGGCTGGTCCGTACAAAATCGCTGCGGTGACCTGGCACGATTTACCCGCGATCCTGATATCACCCTTCATGGGTAACTGGCCGGATAACGCCCAGCCGTTTATGTATGGCCCGCGTGCCGAAAAAATTCAGGACTTCACCCTTCAGCAGGAGCCCGTCGCCCCGGGACGCTGAATTCCGGAACGGACTTCATCGAGGAGTTGCTTGCATGGGCACATACCACGTGACGCCGGTAACCGCCGGGGATTACCGCAGGCTGGCGGAAAAACGCCTTCCCAGGTTCCTGTTTGACTACATAGACGGTGGTGCCGGCGAGGAGCAATCGATGGCTGCCAACGCCGATGATTTCAGCAGGATCAAGCTGCGGCAAAGGGTCATGCGAGACGTCAGCAAGGTCGACACCGGTATGGAATTGTTTGGTCAATCCATGGACATGCCCGTGGTGCTGGCGCCCGTCGGCCTGGCCGGCATGATGGGTCGGCGCGGAGAAGTGCAGGGCGCCCGGGGCGCCGCCACCGCCGGCGTTCCCTTTACCACCTCTACCGTCGGGATTTGCCCGATTGAAGAAGTTAACGCGGCGGTGCCGCAACCGGCATGGTTCCAGCTGTATATGCTGCGCGACCGGCAGCTGGTTCAGTCCTTGTTGGGACGGGCGCAGGACAGTGGTTGCGATACCCTGGTGTTTACCGTCGATCTTGCAGTGACCGGCCCTCGACACAGGGATACGCGCAACGGCATGCTTGGAGGTGAGCTGAAAGGCAAACTGGCAAAATTGTGGCAAATCATGTTGCGGCCGCGCTGGATTCTCGATGTAGGTATTCGCGGCAAGCCGCATGACTTCGGCAATCTGCGGGAGGCGGTGGTTGATGTGCAGGACCTCGAGGGATTCAAGGCCTTTATTGACCGGCAGTTTGATCCCAGCGTTACCTGGCAGGACATTGCCTGGCTGAGGACGCAGTGGCAAGGGAATATCCTGATCAAGGGAGTCATGTCTGCCGAAGATGCCTGCCAGGCTGTCGATGCCGGCGCTGATGGGGTGATTGTCAGCAACCATGGAGGCAGGCAGCTGGAAGGCGTCGCTTCCAGTATTTCAATGCTGCCGGAAGTCGTTGCCGCGGTCGGCGACCGCGCCGAGGTGCTGATGGACGGCGGTGTGCGTAACGGCACGGATGTTGTGCGGGCGCTGGCATCAGGTGCAAAAGCGGTGATGATCGGCCGCCCATGGGTATATGCGATGGCGGCGTGCGGCGAGACCGGTGTAGCCCGGCTGCTGAGTGTCTTTCAGCAGGAGATGGCCCGTTCGATGGCTCTGATGGGCGTGACCCGGGTTGGCCAGCTCACATCTGAAACGATTGATCGACCATAGCTTCGATCAGGCACGGGCCTATGCCCTCCATCGCATTGGCGAATTGCCGGTGAAATTCCTCGGCGGTATGGGCGCGGCTGGCGGGCACACCCATGCTTTCTGCCAGGGCTACCCAGTCCAGGTCCGGCCTCGACAAGTCCAGCATGGATAGCGTTTTCGCATTGGCTTCTCCGGCACCCACCCTGGCTAGCTCAATATTCAGAATCGCGTAACTCCGATTGTTCATGATGACGACGGTGACGTCGGTATTCTCGCGCGCCATGGTCCAGAGCGCCTGGACGGTATACATCGCACTGCCATCCGCCTGCAGTGCGATCACCTTGCGGTCCGGACAGGCGATGGCGGCGCCCAGGCTCACAGGCAAACCCTGGCCGATGGCGCCACCGGTCAGCATCAGCCAGTCATGCGGTGGTGCGTTCTCAGTGACCGGAAAGAGTCCCAGACCACAGGTTGCGGCTTCGTCCGAAACGATCGCATGCTCCGGCATCAGCAGGGTCAGGCACTGGCCGATAGCCACCGGCGTTAATGCGCCTGCGGGGGCGGGGAAGGGCGGCGCGATGGCGGCGACTTCTGCTGCTTCGTCTGCGCTCAGTTGACGTGCCAGCGCTTCGAGGGAACGCTGAAGATCATGGCCGGCAGTTGCAAACTCGATGACTTCACATCCTTCTGGCGCAAGCCAGCTCTTTTTACCCGGATAGGCAAAAAACGAAACCGGCGCAGCAGCGCCCACCAGGATTATCTGTTGCAGTCCTTCGAGTTGCCCGCTGACCTGTTCGGAAAAATACTGCAAGCGCTCCACTGGAAAGCGGCCTGCACCCCTCTGTAAACGTGCGGCAAAGGTTTCACACAGCACACGCGCCCCGGTGGCCTTTGAAATGCGCCCGGCAACCGCCAGGCTCTCTTCCCGCAAGGCTTTACCGCCCAACAACAGCGCCGAGGGCTTACCGCTAGCCAGCGCCTGGGCTGCAGCGATGACCTGTTTATCCTCGACCGCCGTTACCGGTGGTGCCTCCGCTGCCAGCGTTTCTTCTGCAGCTTCTTCCCAGGCATGATTGGCCGGTGCCACCAGCGTGGCGATCTTGCCGGGACTCTGCATCGCTGCCGCAACCGCTTCAGCGCCTGAAGCAGCCAGGTCATCTGCCGACAGGGATACTTTGACCCAGTCAGACACCAGCTTTGCGTGGCCAGGAATATCCGAAGTCAGCGGCGCGTCGTATTGCAGGTGGTAGGTTGCGTGGTCGCCGACGACATTGACGATGGGCGAATGCGCCCGTTTCGCGTTATGCTGGTTGGCCATGCTGTTGGAAAAGCCGGAACCCACATGCAACAGGGTCAGCGCCGGTTTGTCCCGCATCCGCGCATAGCCGTCAGCGGCGCCGGAAACGACGCCTTCGAACAGGCAAAGCACCGCTCGCATGCCCGAATTGCTGCCGATCGCTGAAACCAGTTGCATTTCTGAAGTTCCAGGATTGGCGAAGCAGACTTCCACGCCACTGGCAACCAGGGTTTCAAGCAGTTTTTCTGCTCCGTTCATGTCGCTTTGCTCCCACTTGCGGGCAGAACTCTCCCCGGATTCAGTATGTTTTTGGGATCCATGGCCTTTTTAATAGTTCGCATCAGTTCTATTTCCGGTTCGCTTCTTGAATAGCCCAGGTAGGCCAGTTTCTCTGTGCCAATTCCGTGTTCCGCCGAGATCACCCCCTGCCGCCTGCCGAGACTTTCATAGACGATATGCTCGACGGCATGCACGGTTTCCGGATCCAGGCTACCCACGCCAATAACGAGATGAATGTTTCCGTCTCCCAGGTGCCCGAAGTTCACCATCTTGTAGCCGGGCCATTTTTCGGCAAGCCGTTCCCGCACTTCGCAGACATAGTCATCCATGTCGGGTATGTTGAGGCTGACATCAAAAGTCATCGGCGGAAATAAACGTTCAACGAAACCTTCGACGTCATCCCGAATCGCCCACAGTTCATCACGTTGCTGCTTGCTCTGGGCGATGACCGCATCGCTGAGCAAATCGATTTCAAACGCGCTGTGAAGTGCCTGTTCAAACCGTTCCGGGTCGGTTTCGGCATCACCGCCAGTTGCTTCGATCAAAACATAAAAAGGATGTGAAAGATCCAGCGGAGTGCCGTGTTTCTTGCCGTCATCAATAATCAGCGAGTAAAAGTCATTCCACATCACTTCAAAGGCGCTCATGGTTCCGCCGAGAGAGGCATCCATCGCTTTCAGGAATTCCGCAAGCTTGTCAAAATCATCAATGGCAACAAGTGCAGTATTCTGGCTGCGGGGTGCAGGGCGCAATCTCAGAACAGCGCGGGTAATGATCCCGAGAGTGCCTTCCGAACCGATAAACAGCTGTTTAAGATCATAGCCCGTGTTGTTTTTGATAACTCCGTTCATCGAAGAAATGATCGTTCCATCGGCCAGCACTGCCTCGATTCCCAGCACCTGCTCACGCATCATGCCGTAACGAATCACACCATTGCCGCCGGCATTGGTCGACATGGTGCCGCCAACCGTCGCTGATCCGCGGGCCCCGAGGTCCAACGGGAACAACAGACCGCTCAATTCCGCTGCTTCCTGCACTCTCTGCAGCGGTACACCGGCCTCGACGCTCAGGGTTCGGTTGGTGGTATCAACCTGTTCCATGCCATTCATCCGTTCCAGCGAAAGGACCAGTTCGTCGGGGCTGGCAACAGCGCCTTTCACCAGCCCGGTGATGCCGCCATGGGTAACGATAGCCTGCCCCTGTTGATGACAGAGCATCAGGACTTTTGCTACTTCCTGAGTGTTGGCCGGGCGGACAACGGCCATCGCCCTGCAGCCGCCCGTTGGTGGCCAGCTGTCCGATCGGCTGGCTACGTCCTCACCGGTCAGAACGCCGGCAGGTCCTACAATCTTTTCAATGGCTTTAATCAGGGCGGTCATGGTCTGGTCGCTGGATTATGATGGGCTTATCAGTTTAACGCAGGAAGGCACGATTTGAAGGAGTTAGCAGACAAAATTGCGCTGGTGACCGGTGCAGGTAGTGGGATCGGCCGCGCGACGGCCCAGGCTCTGGCCGGTGCGGGTGCGACCGTCGTAGCCACCGACTGCGATGCCGGTGCAGCAGCGGAGACAGCCGCGATAATTCAGGCCGGCGGATTAACTGCATACGGGATCGAGATGGATGTCTCGAAGCCACCGCAGGTTCGGCAGGTCGCCAGCCAGGTATTGGCAACCCTGGGTTGTCCGGGTGTACTGGTAAATAATGCTGGAATCTCCGTTGGCGGGTTGTTTCTGGATTCCAGCGAAGAGGCATGGGACCGGATCATATCGATCAATCTGATGGGTGTGGTCCATTGCTGTCGAGCTTTTTTACCGGCGATGGTGGAGCAGGCACGGCCGGCCCACATTGTGAATGTTTCCTCGTTGCTGGGGTTTACCGGGATGCGTGGAGTCAGCGCTTACTGCACGACCAAGTTTGGGGTCCTGGGGTTCAGTGAAAGCCTGCGGGCGGAGCTGGCGGGCAAAGACATCGGCGTAAGCGCAATCTGCCCCGGAATAATACGTACGAATATCATTTCAAATGGCCTGCTGGAAGCGAGCGATGTTGATCTTGAAAACACCAGCAGGGAAATTAACGAATTTTATGAAAAGCGGAACTATCCGCCGGAACGGGTGGCGTCAGCAATTCTACGGGCGATTCACAAGAACCGCGCGATGGTTCCCGTGACCCCGGAGGCGTGGGGAGCGTATTACCTGAAACGCTTTGCGCCTGGCCTGATGGCCTGGCTTGGGCGAAGGGAGTGGGTCTGAAAAAAACGGGCCACCGGAGTGGCCCGTCAATTATCGCAATCATCCGATCAGTAAGCGTATTTGGCCGAGAACTGAACGCGGGTCAGGTCTCCGTCTACGCCGCTTTCCACTTCACGATTGGCATACATGAATTCGATGCCGAAATCGAGTTTGGGTTGCGGGCTGTAGATCAGGTTGACATGAACACTGCCGGCGTCTTTGGTCACGCCTTGGCCGGTCTTGTCCGTGTCATTGTCAACCCACAGATACCCCAGGGTCAGGTTACTGCGCCATTTCTCGCTCCAGAAGTGGCGGTAGGAACCGAATACACCGGTAGAGTCAATCGTATCCAGGTTGCCGTTTTCATCGATGACCGCACCGTTAGCCGTGTTCAGGCCCATATAACGCCCGAGGCCTTTGCCGGTGCTGGCCATCCAGCGGATGTCGTCCCTTTCGCCGATCTTGAACTTGCCGGACAGGCTGATGCCGTAACCGCTGGTGGAGTCCTTGACATCAAAGGCCCTGTCTTCAAGGCGCAATTGCCGGTAGATACCGGCTACTGTGAAGTTACCCCAGTCACGGTTCATGTTGTAGCGTGCGACGAAATCAGGAATGCGGCTGTCGTCGGCAACAATTCTGCCGCCACCGCCATAAGGTGTGATCGTGGTTTCCGAATTTTCAGCTGCAAACTGCCACGGACCGCTGGTGTAGCGGATCATCGTCTGGCGTCCAAAGATCGTGGACTCGGCCGGACCGACGAAGTCCAGGTTCTCCGGCAGTGCGCCGACGTTGAAGAAAGTCATCCAGGTCTGGCCAAACAGCCACTTGTTGTAGGTAAAGAAGGCGTGCCGCAGGCGCGGAGCATAGGAATTTGAAACCCGTTCGTTACCCTGGCCGCTCAACAGGAAATCCATTTCGACAAAGGTGGTCATTTTTGCACCGTTGTCCAGGTTATGTTCGCTCTTGAAGTTTATCCTGGATTCCTTGGCGTGCAGGTCGAGGTAGCTCTCGCCCGCGTCTTCATCATCACCCACGGGCACGGTGCCCGGAATGTAGAAGTCCCTGCCTGCATTGTTGCCGGCAACGGAACCGCTGTCATAATCACTGTAGATGACATCAGCCTTCACGTAACCGCCAAACTTGTATGAGTGCTTTTTAGCTTTGGCCTCTTCCGCGGCATGGTGTTCAGCCAGCATTTCGTTGACCTTGGCTTCCGCGACCTGTTCCGCGGCCTCCTCAGCCACCACGACGTCGACCACGGCTACTTCTTCCCGGGTCGCCAGCAGCTGCCCCACCAGCGCTTCGAGTTCAGCCACACGGGCTTCCAGTTCCTGGACGCGGTCTCCGCCATCAGCGAGCAGGCTGCCTGTGCTGCAACCGAGTGCGGCGGCAATAGATAAGCCAAGTAGTGCTTTCTTTATTGATTTATGGGCCATGATAGCCTCTCCCGTTAGATGTATTCGCTAGCGAATGATCCGAAGTTTCGCTCCTGACGGGTATTAGCCATTGGTCTAATACATGCGGCCTCTTCTACTATTGTCTAGGATGACTTCGCCCGGTTTCCCTGCCAGAATTGGTGGCGACCATGAGTAGATTACTCGCCATTCAAGCGGAAACCGTGATCGTCGCTGACGACCACCCCTTGTTCCGGACCGCGATAAAAGAAGCGCTGGAAGCAGACCAGGGAAGCACCAATTTTCTCGAAGCAAGTTCTTTTGAAAGCCTGCAGGAACTGGTCGATGCGCAGAAAGAGGTTGACCTGGTTCTGCTTGACCTGCACATGCCGGGCGTGAGTGGCTTCGCCGGGTTGGTTTACCTGTGTAAGCGTTATCCCAGCGTTCCGGTAGTGATCATCTCGGCTAACGAGGATCCGGTCGTCATTCAGCGTGCGCTGGAACATGGCGCCGCGGGTTTCATACCCAAATCATCCAGCATGGATACTATTACCGAGGCCATTGCCGCCGTTCTGATGGGCGAAATCTGGTCGCCGGATACAACCGTTTCCAACCTGCCGGGCAACAATGTTTCAGAAGTGGAACTGGCCGGACGCATGGCGACGCTGACGCCCCAGCAGTTCAAGGTGTTGATGATGATGTCCCAGGGTTTGTTGAACAAGCAGATCGCTTATGACCTTGACGTGTCCGAGGCGACGATCAAAGCGCACGTGACGGCGATCATGAACAAGCTGGGTGTGAATAACCGGACGCAGGCAGTGTTGGCGGCAAACCGGCTTTCTGTCTCCAATCCGAACGCCAGTTTCTGAGCCGGCTTACTGATTCTTCAGGGTATTGGTCATCAACGCCCGCAGAGCTGCAGGCTTGATGGGTTTCCGCAGCAAACCGAATTTGCGTTTCCGCACCTGTTCTTCGAGTTGCGGTGACCTGTCTGCCGTTATGATAATGGCTGGCAGCGGTGTTTTTGTCAGTTGTTGCAGATATTCCATAACATCCAGGCCATTGGACTGGTCCGAAAGGTGAAAGTCCATCAGCACCAACCCGGGGGTTCCATGCAGCTGTATCTGGCGAGTGGCCTGTTGCAAATCTTCGGCCAGCATGACGGTGCAGCCCCAGCGTTCGAGCAGCATTTGCATGCCCTCGAGAATATCGGGTTCATTGTCAACACACAGAACCGCCAGGTCTTCCAGCCGTGAAACCTCACCAGGAATAGCCTGGGGCGTATTCTTATGGTTCAGCATGCTTTGCCTGGCCAGTGGAACCCATACCGAGAAGCAGCTGCCGTGTCCCACCCGCGAGCGCAAGCTCATCCTGTGGCCAAGCATTCGGGTGATTCGCTCACAAATCGCCAGGCCCAGGCCCAGACCCTTGTCATCAAGCCGCTGCGCATAATCCAGCCGGTGAAATTCCTGGAAAATAGCTTTCTCCTCTGCTTTTTCGATCCCGACGCCCGTGTCCCACACGCTGATCTTCAGGGCATCGCCGCGGACCTGGCAACCCAGCAGTACGCCGCCTTTCTCCGTGTAGCGGATGGCATTGGCCAGGAAATTCTGCAGGATGCGGTACAGCAGGTTCCGATCACTGAATATGATGCGATTGGCCGTATGGACTCTCAACTCCAATTCATGATTACTGGCCAGTGGTTTGAATCGTCGCCGCAATTGCTCGAACAGCTCGGTGACTGCGATGACCTCAGGTTCCGGGTTGTACATTCCGGAATCGAGCTTGGATATGTCGAGCAAGGCGGTCAGCAGTTCCTCGGCTGCCGTCAGGCTGCGGTCAATCCGCATGACCAGTCGCGCCTGCTCTCCCTCAGGTTCCTGCTGCTGACGCAGGATGGAGACAAACAGGCGGGCAGCGTTCATCGGTTGCAACAGGTCATGGCTGGCCCCCGCCAGGAACCGGGTTTTGCTTTGGTTGGCGGTTTCGGCGACTTCCCGGGCCTCCTCGACGTCTTCCAGCGCATCCCGCAATTCCGCGGTACGTTGCTGCACCCGTTGTTCAAGCGTTTCATTGATCAGTTGGAGTTCGTTTTCAATGGCCTTGAAACGCGAGATGTCGGTAAAGGTCGTTACATAGCCGCCACCTGGCAAGGGGTTGCCCTGGATTTCCATCACCCTGCCATCTGTCCAGGACCTCTCCAGGCGGTAGGGAACGCCACTGCGCAGGTGCTCCAGCCGTTTTTGCGTCTCGGCCTCATCGTCACCCTCTCCAATCAGGCCGCGTGATGCATTGAATCGAATGAGATCCTCCACCGGCTGTCCCAGGTGCACAACTCCCTCCGGGTAATCCATCATCTCGATATAGCGGCGGTTCCAGCCCACCAGGCGCAGGTCCTTGTCCACCACAGCGACTCCTTGCGACATGTTGTCGAGGGTGGATTCAAGCAGTTCGCGGTTGAATTGAACCGCCTGCGAAGTACGGTTCAGTAAGTCCAGCACGGCTTCAGGGCCCAGGCCCTGGTGGTGCAGGGCCGTGGTCAGTACAGTCCTGGCCGACGCCGAGCCAATTGAGCCGGCCAGCAGACGCTCTCCAAACTGGATTGTGGACGGGGTTGCCAGCGATGCCGGTTCAGGCTCATCCGCTTCCAGGTGGGTCGCCAGGGCGTCTCGCGTTCGTTGCATGCCCAGAAATCTGGCAATCGTTGACTCCAGTTCTCCCAGGGTGATCAGCCCGCTGGGTTCCGCATCGGTAGGTTCATTTTCCGAAGCGGGGCCCATGTCCGGGAAAAACAGCGAAACGAGCACGACCGCCGCCGCGTTAACCAGCAGTGAATAAAGCGCCCCCTGGTTGAACGACAATCCAGCCAGGCTTAGCGGCAGGACGCTGTCCAACTGGAATGACGGCAACAGTAAAAGCACCAGCCAGGCGCTGACCCCAAGGGAAAGACCGGCGATCGCACCTTGCCGGCTGGCGCCGCGCCAGTACAAGCCGATCAGCATCGCCGGCGCAAACTGTGCGGCTGCTGAAAAAGACAGCAGGCCAATCGATGCCAGCGGGACACCTGCCTCGATGGCGTGGTAATAGAGAAAGGCGACCAGGGTGATGGCAAGGATCGAAACACGGCGCACCCGTAACAGCGTTTGCGACAGGTCGGCCTGGCCGTGATTGCCTGCGAAACCACTCCGCAGCATCAGCGGCATGACAATATCGTTGCTGACCATGATCGCGAGCGCGACGGTAGCGACAATGACCATGCCGGTCGCCGCTGAAAATCCCCCCAGGAACGCCAGCACCGTCAACGCGGACTGGTCGAATGCGATCGGGATGGCGAGGACGTAAGTATCCGGATTGACGTCCTGGCCGGAAAATGTGGTCAGGCCGGCGAGTGCGATCGGCACCACCAGTATCGCGAATACGGCCAGGTAGGCCGGAAACAGCCAGCGGGCAAGATTCAGTTCACTGCTGTCCCTGAATTCCACGATGGCCACGTGGAACTGGCGGGGCAGGCAGAGAATAGCCGCCATGGCCAGCACCATCTGGATGCCGAAGCCCTCGGGGAGTCGCCAGGGTGAAAACAGCGCCTGGTATTCCCGGTTACTCCTGACGGTTTCCGCCACGTCAGCAAAACCATTGAACACTCCAAAAATGACAAACAGTCCAATGGCCAGGAAGGCCAGCAGTTTCACCAGGGATTCAAAGGCGATGGCCCACATCAGCCCCCGGTGATGTTCGCTGGCGTCCATGTTGCGTGTGCCGAACAGGATTGCAAACAGAGCCAGGCCGAGGGCGAGGTAGAGCGGCAGGTTGCCGGATAGAGGGGCCGCAAAACCGGTCGATTTGCCAATCACCTCGATGCTGGTCGTAATGCCTTTCAATTGCAGGGCGATGTAAGGCACCGAACCGATCACGGCCGCCACAGTCACCAGCACGGCGATGGTGTGGCTGCGGCCGTAACGGTAGGCAATAAAATCGGCGATGGACGTGATGCGCTGGTCGCGGCTGGAGACCGCAATCCGTCTGATCAGGTCGATGCCGACCAGCATCAACAGCGCAGGGCCGATATAGATGGGCAGAAAGCCCCAGCCGGTGGTCGCGGCGCTGCCGACGGCGCCATAGAAAGTCCAGGAAGTGCAGTATACGGCCAGGGAAAGGGAGTAGATGACCGCTTGCACTTTCCGATGATCCCGTGCGATCCATTTCCTGTCACCGATCCAGGCAATGGTAAACAGCAGGCCCACGTAGGCCAGCGCAATCAGGATCAGGAACCAGGGATGCAGCATGCGCAAATTGTATACGACTAAAGTAGGGGCGTCTCAGTCCCGGCCGCAACGTAACATAGCCAACGGGAAACTACCATCGGAGAGGCTACCCATGAGTGAGCAAAGAAGCAGACAAGATTACTGGAAGGCCAACCTGCGCTTGATGGCGTTCTGCCTGAGCATCTGGTTCGTCGTGTCATACCTGTTTGGGATCATCCTGGTTGACCAGCTCAACGCCATCAGTGTTGGCGGTTACCGGCTGGGATTCTGGTTTGCACAGCAAGGTTCAATTTACGTTTTTGTCGTACTGATCTTTTTCTATGCCTATCGCATGAACAAGCTCGACCGGCAATTTGACGTGCACGAAGACTGACGGAGACACATAATGGACCTTCAAACACTAACTTACATTGTCGTCGGCGCTACCTTCGCGCTTTATATCGGTATTGCATTCTGGTCACGCGCTTCGAGCACCGGTGAATTTTACGTGGCAGGCACGGGTGTTCACCCGATTGCCAACGGTATGGCGACAGCCGCCGACTGGATGTCCGCGGCATCGTTTATTTCGATGGCCGGCCTGATCGCCTTTCTGGGGTATGACGCATCTGTCTACCTGATGGGCTGGACCGGTGGATACGTTCTGCTGGCCTTGCTGCTGGCGCCCTATCTGCGCAAATTTGGAAAATTCACCGTCCCCGAGTTTATCGGCGACCGTTTTTATTCCAAGGGCGCGCGCCTGGTCGCCGTCATATGCCTGATCGTGGCTTCGATCACCTACGTGATTGGACAGATGAAAGGCGTCGGCGTGGCCTTTGGTCGGTTCCTGGAGGTGCCTTTCGAGATCGGCGTGCTGGTCGGCATGGGTATCGTTTTCATCTACGCCGTCATGGGTGGCATGAAAGGTATTACCTATACCCAGATTGCACAATACTGTGTGCTGATTTTTGCGTATACCGTACCGGCGATATTTATCGCGTTGAACCTGACCGGCAATCCGATTCCACAGCTTGGTCTGGGTGGTTCAATGGCCGACGGAGTGGCACTGCTTGACAAGCTGGACATGGTGGTCACCGACCTCGGTTTTGCCGCGTATACGGCACAAAAGGGCACCACGCTCAATATATTCCTGCTGACCCTGTCCCTGATGATTGGTACAGCAGGTCTGCCGCATGTCATCGTGCGTTTTTTCACGGTTCCCAAGGTCGCAGACGCGCGCATTTCTGCAGGCTGGGCGCTGGTCTTTATCGCCATCCTCTATACCACGGCCCCTGCGGTTGGCGCGATGGCCCGCCTGAACCTGATGGACACGATCCAGACCGGTGAGGTCGGTGCGGCGGACGGCAACCTGATTTATGAGGAACGTCCTGAATGGTTCAAGAACTGGGAGACCACCGGTCTGCTGGCATTTGAAGACAAGAATGGTGATGGCCGAATCCAGTATTACAATGACAAGAACGAAGAGTTCGCCGCCAAGGCAGCCAGCTTTGGCTGGAAAGGCAACGAAATGGTGAAGGTCGATCGTGACATCATGGTGCTGGCCAATCCCGAAATCGCGAAGCTACCCAATTGGGTGATTGCACTGGTTGCCGCCGGCGGCCTGGCTGCCGCCCTGTCGACCGCGGCAGGTTTGCTGCTGGCGATCTCTTCAGCGATATCGCATGATGTGATTAAAGGCATGATCGCTCCTGGTATCTCCGAGAAGAAAGAGCTGCTGGCCAGCCGTCTTGCCATGGCGGGCGCGATCGCGGTGGCGGGTTACCTGGGTATGAATCCGCCCGGGTTTGCCGCACAGGTGGTGGCGCTGGCCTTTGGTCTTGCAGCATCGTCCATCTTCCCGGCGCTGATGATGGGTATCTTCAACAAGAAGATGAACCGCGAGGGTGCGATCGTGGGTATGCTAACCGGTCTGTCAACCACGTTGATCTATATCTTCTGGTTCAAGGGCTGGTTCTTCTTCCCGGGCACCGAAATGGCGGCCAATACGCCTGATAACTGGTTCATGGGAATCTCACCGGAAGCCTTTGGTGCGGTTGGCGCGCTGTTGAACTTCATTGCTGCAACGATCGTTTCCAAGATCACCGCAGCTCCGCCGGAACACATCCAGCACCTGGTGGAAGACATCCGTGTGCCCAAGGGCGCAGCGGCTGCCGTCGATCATTGATCGCTGCGGTTTCCTGAAAACAGGGGCAGGGCCAGTTTTTCAACTGGCCCTGTTTTTTTGCAGACAGTAGAATTCGCTTATGCATGACCTAAGCCTCGCCACGGAATTTCTGCACACAGCACCTCCATTCAACACGCTGGACGTCGATGAATTGCAATCTGTGGCCAGAAAACTCGAAGCGGCGTATTACCCCCAGGGTAAAACCATATTTTCGTCCTCTGAGTCTGCCGGGCTCGCCGTCATTCGCAAAGGTGCGGTCCGCTTGCTGGATGAACAACGGCGTTTTCTCGACAAGCGTTCCGAGGCGGAGCTGTTCGGGCACCGCATCTGGTTTCATGGTGAGCAGAAAAATTACGTCGCAGAAGCCGAGGAGGACTGCCTGATCTGGCACCTGTCCGAAGCGGGTTTTAACGAGCTGTGCGAACGCAATCCGCTGATCGGTGAGTATTTCAGCAGCCACCTGAAAACCCGGGTCAGCGCAGCGACGCAGGTCAGTCACTCTGTCACCCAGATTCGTGACCTGCTGCGTCGAGGGCCGGTATTGATCGACAGCACCGCCAGCATTCGCCAGGCTGCACGTCTGATGAGCAGTGAGAATGTCTCCAGTGTCCTGGTGATGCAGGACCAGGCGCTGGTGGGTATCGCCACCGACAAAGACCTTCGTCAGCGGGTGTTGGCAGTGGACCTGGATCCGGCCAAGTCCATTGCCAGCGTGATGACTGAAAAACCAATGACACTCGCAGCGAATTCCGGTGTCGACGAGGCTTTGCTGCTGATGATGCGCGAAAACTACCATCATTTGCCGGTGGTCGAAGATGGCGAGCCACTGGGCCTGGTGACCGCGGGAGACCTGTTGCGATCGCAATCAGAACATCCGTTGCGGCTGGTTCGGGATATTCACAAGAAGCAAAGCCTGGATCAGCTGGTTCACCTGAGCCGGCGGCTGCCGTCGCTGTTCGAACGCATGGTCAACCTCGGCAGGGATGTGGAGCAGATCGGGCGCATGGTGACGCATATCACCGATGCATTTACCGTCAAGCTTATCCAGCTGGTGCAGCAGGAGCTGGGTGAGGCGCCAATGAAATTCGCCTGGGTGGTGTTCGGTTCCCAGGCAAGGGAGGAGCAAACTGCTCGCACTGATCAGGACAATGGGCTGATCCTGGAACGAAAGGCAGATGAAGAAGAGGTGACGTATTTTGCAAAGTTGTCCGAGTTCGTCTGTGACGGTCTGGATCAACTGGGCTACGTCTATTGCCCGGGTGAAATCATGGCCTTGAACGTCAAGTGGCGGGTTTCCCTGGCCAAGTGGAAGCGACATTTCGATCAGTGGATTGACGAGCCTGAACCGAAATCCGTCATGCACAGCAGTATCTTTTTTGATATGCGCTGTGTACATGGCGAAAAGCACCTGGTTGATGAATTGCTGGAATATGCCACGAAGCGGGCCAAGGATAACCGTATTTTCCGCCGGTTCATGGCAGCCAATGTGCTCAGCCACAGGCCGCCGATCGGGTTTTTTCGAAGGTTTGTGCAGGAGGATGACGGCACCCAGAGTGAAGGATTGAATCTGAAACACCGGGGGATCGTACCGATTACCGACCTGGTGCGCATGAGGGCATTGGAGAGCGGGGTCAAAGAGGCCAACACCTTCAGCAGGATTGAGCTGGCGACGCAGGCCGGCGCGATGAACGAAAGCGACGCGAACAGCCTCAGGGACGCCCTGATCCTGATCAACCAGATCCGTTTGGCGCACCAGGCGGAACAGATGAAGAACGGGCAGAAACCGACGAATTTCGTGCCGCCGGAAGAGTTGTCTCACCTGATGCGCCGAAACCTCAAGGCGGCATTCATGCTGGTGGTCGAGGCCCAGAACGCCCTGGCGTTGCGTTACCAGGTTCATTGATGTTGCAACGCTGGAGACACGGCAGGCGCTGCCGGAAACTGGCCGGGTTCAGTTCGGCTCCTGAACTGAGCAACTACCTTGAGTCCTGTGCTTCGCTGGCTGCAGACCGCCTGGATAATACGCCGCTGATCTCGGTCGACCTTGAATTGACTGGCCTCGAGAAAGAGCACGATAAGATTATCGCGATCGGCTGGACCCTGATCGAAGACGGTAAAATATGCCTGGGTTCAAACCGTCACCTGTTGATCAATATCGATAAATCCGTGGGCGCCAGTGCCGCGATACATGAGCTGATGGACAGCGAAGTCGCCGCGGGGGATGAACTGGAATTTGGCCTGGCGGAACTGTTCCGTGCCGCGCAGGGCAGGATATGGATTTTTCATCATGCGGGTCTCGATGTCGGTTTTCTTAAAAAAGCCTGCGAGCAATGGGCTGGTGTCACACCCGGGTTTATGGTGCTGGATACGCTTCGTATCGAATACCGCCTGCGTAAACGCCGGGAAGTGCCGGTCAAGCAGGGTGACCTGCAGTTGAGCGAGATTCGGCGTGTTTATGGATTGCCTCGCTATACGGCTCATAACGCGCTGATTGACGCACTGGCAACCGCTGAACTGATGCTGGCGATCGGTTCCAGAATGGAGCCGGAGGGCTCGCTGAAGCTGGCGCCTCATCTGAAGTTTTTCTGACTAAAGTCTTATATTCAGTTGCTGCGGGCCACCCTAGTATTGACACTTGGGCTTATTGTTTCACGCAGCAATGAAAAGAAGGACCGTCATGTCTGTTTCCTATAAAGATCAATATCAACAGTCGATCGAAAACCCGGAACAATTCTGGGCCGAAGCCGCATCAGGGCTCGAGTGGATCAAGCCGTGGGACAAGGTCCTCGATGATTCCAGAAAACCGTTTTACGAGTGGTTCAGCGGCGGTGAAATCAATACTTGTCACAATGCCCTTGACCGCCATTGTTCGGCCGGGCGGGGTGGCCAGGCGGCTCTGATTTACGACAGCCCCGTGACCGGCCAGGTCATCACCTACAGTTATGACGAATTGCTGGACCAGGTATCACGGTTTGCCGGCGCGCTGCGTGGCTGTGGGGTCAACAAGGGTGATCGCGTTATTGTCTACATGCCGATGATCCCCCAGGCCGTTATTGCCATGCTGGCTTGCGCCCGAATCGGGGCCATTCATTCCGTCGTGTTCGGTGGGTTCGCAGCAAAGGAGTTGGCTACCCGTATTCTCGATGCCGGACCGGCACTGATAGTCAGCGCCAGTTGTGGGATCGAGGGCAGCAAGGTTATTCCCTACATGCCTTTACTCGAACAGGCGCTTGCTATCGCCGACACGCAGGATATGCCGCGTATTCTTGTGTCACGGCCTGAACTGCCGGTCGATGATCTGCACCCCAGCGCATTGTTGTGGGACCAGGCCATGGAGCAGGCAGAAGCGGTGCCTTGCGTGCCCGTCGCAGCGACAGACCCGCTTTACATTCTTTACACCTCCGGTACCACTGGTGAACCCAAGGGTGTGGTCCGCCCCAATGGTGGGCATGCAGTGGCGCTGAAGTGGAGCATGGATCACATTTATGACGTGCAACCCGGCGAGGTGTACTGGGCAGCATCGGATATCGGCTGGGTGGTGGGTCATTCCTACATTGTTTACGCGCCCCTGCTGCATGGCTGCGCAACAATTCTGTACGAAGGCAAACCGGTCGGTACACCCGATGCCAGCGCTTTCTGGCGGGTGATCGAGCAACATAAAGTGTCCTGCCTGTTCACGGCGCCCACGGCGTTTCGCGCCATTCGTCGGGAGGACCCGGAGGGGAAACTTCTGAAACAGCATGATATTGGTAGTCTGAAAACTCTGTTCCTTGCGGGTGAAAGATGCGATCCGGATACGTTGCACTGGGCAGAGAAACAACTTGAAGTTCCTGTCATAGATCATTGGTGGCAAACGGAAAGTGGCTGGGCAATGGCGGCAAACCCAATGGGTATAGAGCCTTTACCGATTAAGGCAGGTTCCCCCACCGTGCCGGTGCCCGGCTACGATATCCGCGTGCTGGATGACGAAGGCGAGGAAGTGCCCCGCGGGGATTCCGGAAATATCGTCGTAAAACTTCCTCTTCCGCCGGGGACCCTTCCCACTCTTTGGGGCAATCAACAGCGGTATTTCGACACTTACCTGTCACGTTTTCCCGGTTACTACCTCACGGGTGATGCCGGTGTGCTGGACGAGCAGAGTTACCTGTGGGTGATGAGCCGGATCGATGATGTGATCAACGTGGCTGGTCACCGACTGTCCACGGGCGCGCTGGAGGAGGCGCTGTCCACCAACCGGGTGGTTGCAGAATGCGCCGTAATCGGCGTCGAAGACAAGCTCAAAGGAGAGATGCCGCTGGGGTTCGTCGTTCTTAATGCAGGCACCACCGTGGACCAGGCTACCCTGAAAGCTGAGCTGGTTCAGACCGTCCGGTCGCAGGTGGGGCCGATTGCCACGCCCAGGGACATTCTGGTCGTGGCACGGTTGCCGAAAACGCGTTCCGGCAAGATTCTTCGCGGCACCATGCGGAAAATAGCAGACGGCAAGGACTATAAAACGCCTGCCACGATTGAGGATCCGACAGTACTGGAAGAGATTGCCTCTGCACTTGAGGATTGACAGCTAGTGTTCAAGATGTTGCTTGAGGCCTCTGAGGCCGGCACGCATTTCCCTTGTTACAATGAAACGGACCAGCATCCAGTCGAGTAACCGGCCTACAGGACCCAGCTTCATATCGTATTTCACTTGCGTGGTGACGGTTGGAAAGCCGTTATCCATACCGGTAGCCCATGATTCCCTGACATTCTTCATAGGGTAAGGCGCCTTGAATACGTCAAAAGAATAGCCCAGCCCCTCGTCCCAGCGCGTGACGGCTTCTTCGAATTGAAATCCCCAGGCGTGCCGCATGCCTCGCCGCGTGCCGATACCGGACTCCAGGTCGCCGATCAGATGTGAGCTTTTCATGTAGGGCGCCCAGTCCGCGACGCCGCCGAAATCCGCCAGGGCATCCCAAACGGCTTCTTTCGGCGCACGTATTTCTACTCGTTCAATAAGTGCTCGCATTACAACAAAAGAACCCTTGTTTATTGACCTATGTCTGCTTCGCTTTTTGATTCGACAACGTAGACTATCAGAACCACGGACACAGAAGAAGGAAAGTAATGAGTCTCTCTGGTCAACAGTCCGTAGCAGATTCGTTTTCGCAGTTGGTCGAAGACGGAGAAAAGGAATTCAACCTGCGGGACGGTTCCCGAATCGCGGTCGTTGGTGGCGGCCCGGCGGGTTCCTTTTTTTCCTATTTTCTCCTGAATATGGCTGAAGCCATCGACCTTGATCTCACGGTGGATATTTTTGAGCCGCGTTCCTTCAAGTATTGTGGTCCCGCGGGCTGCAATCACTGTGGCGGAATCGTTTCAGAATCCCTGGTACAGATTCTGGCAGCCGAAGGAATTGTATTGCCCAGGAGTGTTGTTCAGCGAGGTGTTGAGTCTTACGTTGTGCACATGGACGTGGGCGATGTGGCCATTGAAAGCCCGGTCCACGAACAGCGTATCGCGGCATTGTACAGGGGTAACGGACCTCGTGATGGCTGCGACACTGATCTCGAAAGCTTTGATGATTTCCTGCAGGGCATGGTCAGGGAGAAGGGCGGAAATGTCGTCAGGAAACTGATCACCGGGGTGGAGTTCCGAGACGGCAGGCCTTTTCTTGACTTTGCTGACGGTGAGGGTGAAGCCTATGACCTTGTCACCGTTGCAGCCGGTGTGAACAGCAAATTCATCAGCTTGCTGGATAACCTGCCCGGTGACTATGAACCGCCAAAGACCACGCGTGGCTACATCTGTGAGTTCCATTCCAGCAAGGAAGAAATTCTGCGAATACTGGGTCGGTCGGTCCACGTGTTCCTGCTGTCGATACCCCGCTTTGAGTTCGCCGCGATCATACCCAAAGGTGAGTTCGCAACGGTCGTCATGGTCGGGGAGGACCTCGACCAGGAGTTGGTGCATGCCTTCCTGAATGATCCGGTGGTAAGGCGAACCTTCCCGACGGATAAAGTGCCGTGTGTCTGCAGTTGCTCGCCGCTGATCAACCTCGGTGCGCGTAAAAGACCCTACGGCGATCGAATCGTGATGATTGGCGACAGTGGAATAACTCGGCTCTACAAGGACGGCATCGGCGCCTCGTTCCGGACCGGCAAGGCAGCCGCTACAACAGCCCTGTTTCACGGGGTGTCGGGTAAGGACTTCGAGCAACATTACTGGCCAACCTGCAAACGGATCGTCAACGACAACCGGGTGGGAAAGGTCATGTTTGCAACCAATGCCATCATGAAAAACTCGCGGCTGACACGCAAAGCCATGCTGCGGATGTCACAAAATGAACAGGACTCTGCCGGCGCCAAACCACACATGAGTTCATTGCTGTGGAACATGTTCACGGGCAGCGCACCCTACGTCGATATGTTCCGGGGCACGATGCACCCGGGGTTTATCTATAACCTGCTAAAAAGCGTTACGTTGAGCTTGCTACCCGAATCCGACAGCGCGCCTGTCAAGAAAAAGGCAGTTTGATCATGGTCAGAGGAGCCTTGGGCAAAGTGTATAAAGACGGTGAAGAGATCATTCGCCAGGGTAAGCCCGGAGAAAGCATGTACGTGGTGCAGGGCGGTCGCGTGGAGGTTTTGCAGCATTCCAAAAAAGGGCGGGAGCAACATCTCGCGTATCTCGAAGCCGGCGATTTCTTCGGAGAAATGGCGGTCTTCGAGAAGGAGGTCCGGTCGGCAACGGTCAGGGCTGCCGGTGAGGCCAGGGTGCTGAAAGTCGATAAGAAAACTTTACTGACGCGGCTGAGGGAGGATCCCCTGCTGGCCGTCAATCTGCTTAAAACCATGTCACACAGGATCCGCGAGCTGGACCGGGAGGTTTCCCACCATAAGAAGGTACGTTTGTAGGCCATGAACCGGATCACACCCAGGTACAAGCCAAAGCAGGTTGAGAAAACAGCACCCTGCCAGGTCGGCTGTGCCAATTGTGGTGATATCAGGGGCTGGATTGGAACAGTCGCGCAACGCAACAAGACGGGGATTTCGAAGGCCGAAGCGCTGGCCAGGGCGTGGAGTGTCATCGCGGCCGTCAATCCGTTTCCGGCAACCCTGGGTCGTATTTGCCCCCATCCCTGTGAAAATCACTGCAACCGGTCGGAGCAGGACGAGCCGCTGGCTATCAATGCCATGGAACGATTCCTGGGCGATTTTGCCATCAGGGAAAATGTGCCGCTGCCCCGCCTTGAGCAGGTAGATTCCGATGAATGGCTGGGCGTGATTGGCGCCGGTCCGTCGGGCCTTTCTTTTGCCTACCAGATGGCGCGCCGTGGATACCGGGTCACGGTTTACGATGCCCGCGAAAATGCAGGCGGGATGCTGCGCTACGGGGTGCCGGACTACCGTCTGCCACAGCAGGTGCTGGATGCGGAGATTCAGAAGATAGCAGACCTGGGCGTGTGGCTCGAACTCAATACCAGGGTCGGCCGGGACATAAGCCTGGAAGCGCTTCGATCCCGCCATTCGATGCTTTACCTGGCCATTGGCGCTCAAGCCAGCCGGGGCCTGGACATCCCCGGTGCTGATGGGCCATCTGTCTGGACCGGCGTTGATTACCTCGAGCAGGTCAACAAGGGTCAGCCGGTGGATACCGGCGCACATTCAATCATCGTTGGCGGAGGCAATACTGCTATAGACGCAGCCCGATGCGCCCGCCGTGCAGGTTCTGAAGTCACGATACTGTACCGCCGGTCTCGTGATGAAATGCCGGCGTTCGCCCATGAAATCGAAGACGCGCTGGAAGAGGGGATAGCGCTGGAACTGCTGGCCACCCCTCGGTCTCTCGAAAGGCATTCCGATGATTCGATAAAGGCAGTCCATGTGCAGCGCATGGAACTGGGCTCACCGGACTCCTCGGGAAGGCGCCGGCCGGTGCCGTTGGACGGAAGTGAGTTCGTGCTGCCCGCCACATCGGTCATTTTCGCCGTTTCACAATTTCCCGCCCTGGACGGAATGGAAGCGTTGACCGGCGACGGTAATGAACTGGCGGCAGCCGAAACAGAATCCTGCCAGGGTGGGGTGATTGCCGGCGGTGATATTCTCCGAATGGGGATTGCCGGTGAGGCTATCGTGCAGGGACGTCGCGCCGCCGAAAAGGTACACCTTCAGTTCAGTGGCGCAACGGAAGCTCTGAGCAAAGACCCGGAATTCGCCGATGCAAATTCTGAGCGGATAAGATTCAGAAGCAAACCGGGCTCCATGGCGGTACATGCCCCCCGGATGGCAGGCGCAGAGCGCACCAGGCTGGGAATGGCCGAGGTAGAGCAGGGCATCAGCGAAGAGCAGTTCCTGGCCGAAGTCGACCGGTGCTATTCCTGCGGGTCCTGTTTCGGCTGTGAACAGTGTTTCATGTACTGCACGGAGGGCTGTTTTACCCGGGTAGAGAATCCTGCACCAGGCAACTATTTCACCCTCAACCTTGAGAATTGCCACGAATGTGGCAAATGCATCGAGGTCTGTCCCTGCGGTTTTCTGGAGGTCAGCTGATCAGTATTTCCAGCATCCCACCTCGTTATCCTTGCTGAT
>JAOUCS010000212.1 GCA_029859645.1 Lysobacterales bacterium
TGCCCTTCGCCATCGCCTTCGGCGTGCCCCCGGTCTGTGCCTGGCAGAGCGCGAGCCGCATCCCCGACAACGTCAGCGAGTACGATGTCGCGAGCCAAATGCTCAATGCGCCGATCGAGATGGTCAAGTGCGAGACCAACGACCTGCTCGTGCCCGCGACGTCCGAAATCGTCGTCGAGGGCGTCGTCTCGGCTTCGGAGATGCTCATGGAGGGGCCCTACGGCGAGCACGCGGGCTATCACTTCGACCACAAAAAAGCCCCTAAACAGCGGCAGGACATCACCTGCGTGACGTTCAGG
This sequence comes from Lysobacterales bacterium, assembly GCA_029859645.1. Taxonomy (GTDB): domain Bacteria; phylum Pseudomonadota; class Gammaproteobacteria; order Xanthomonadales; family SZUA-36; genus JAHEFT01. The sequence continues at coordinate 300 of JAOUCS010000212.1, forward strand.
AACAACGCGATTCTTCCGACCGCAGTCCCCGCCGTGACGCCCAACAGCACGGTGATCGGCATCGCTGTCTGCAACAGTGGCGATGTGGTCCTCGCGCTCAAGAAGGAGGGCTTCCCGGTCATCGACGGTCTCGCGACCATCGAGTCTTCCGGCAGCTGGTTCGTCCTCAGGGTGAAGAACGACTGGCACAAGACCACCGGCTGGAGCCTCGACGAGTTCATGACGAAGCTCGGCAAATTCATCTGGTGGGATCACATCGGCGGGTGCTTCACCAAACTCCTGGTCGTCGGCGAGGACATCGATCCCGAAGATCCGCTGGCCGTGACCTACGCCTTTGCCACCCGCAACCATCCAGAGAAGGGCGTCTGGTTCTTTGCCGACTCTCCCAAGTTCGGCGTCGGGACGGAGGCCTACCACACCACGGAAGACTACTTCGGTCGGATTGGTGTCCCGGGACAGAAGATTAAAAGCGGCTCGGGAATCTGTATCTATAGCTGCCTCGGTACGGAAGAGATGGTAGACCAACCCAAACCGCATATCCTGACCTTCCGGCGGGCCTGGCCGAAGGACGTCCAGGACAAGGTGATGGCTAACTGGGATGATTGGGGCTTCCGCACGCCCGACCCGGTCCTGCAGAAGCACGCCAGCCAAAGCACACCCTGGGTGTACTTCAACGAGAGCGGCGAAGGCGAGACCCACAAGGGAGATTACGAAAGCACGCTTTCCTTGGGTGGCCTTGGCGCCGCAGACGAAACCGAAGAGGGGGCATAACCTCTGATCCCATGCCTGGATCAAGGTCGGTATAGTAAAAACTGGACAGGTACGCAGGGTCGTTTCCGCCCGGCGTACCCTGACCTGACCTATGATGTCGGCAGCGATACCACGATTGACGAAATAGATATCAGCGGTCCTTTTGTCGGTGCCATGTATCGGTGGTGAATGGTGATGCACTCTGTTTATCAAGAGGATGAAGCGTTTTTGAGATCCGACGTGACCGGGGCAGGACGCACCGTCACAGTTTCCGGACGACGGCAAGCCGGTTCAGGTGACAGGGATTCTGTTATTCCGGATGCATTCGAAACAGTGATATTGGTGGATACGGATGACAACGAGATCGGCTCCAGTGGCAAGTTGCCCGCACATCGCGATGGCAAGCTTCATCGGGCATTCTCCATCCTGATCACTAACAGAGAGGGTGAATTACTGTTGCAACGCCGGGCTGGTGGCAAATACCATTTCGCCAGTCTCTGGTCTAATACCTGCTGTGGTCACCCCCGGCCCGGAGAGGCTACCCGTACGGCAGCGGAACGACGACTACAGGAAGAGTTCGGTTTCACCGTGGCACTGAAAAAACTGTTCGCGTTTCAGTATCGCGCGGAGGATGCGAACTCAGAGTTGATCGAGAACGAGTATCTTCATGTGCTGCACGGCTATTTCGACGGTGAGCCACGCCCTAATCCCGATGAGATTGGCGCCTACCGCTGGATGCGGCCCGGCAACATCCAACGCACCCTGATCAGCCGTCCCGACTGGTTCACGCCCTGGTTTGCCGAGTTGGCAGACATGTATTATGCGGGATTCGCGTTGCCAGGCGCAGATTGATTACTGGAGGTACTGACTATGACAAGAACTGTATGGGGGCTGGGTACCCCTCGCACCTTTCGCCCGCTGTGGGCCCTGGCTGAACTGGGGCTGGAGTATGAGCACAGGAGGATCCTGGCGCGCGGCCCTGGTATGGAGGATGAGCACTTCCGCAGGCTGTCCAAGCGGCACAAGATCCCGTTCTACGAGGACGATCGGGTAAAAATTGGCGAGAGCGCCGCGATCGTCATATATCTAGCCGACCGGTACGGGGGCGATATACTGCCCATGCCGGCGCCGGGCACAGCTGAGCGTGCGATTCTCCAGGACCGGAGCCTGTTTATCATGACCGAGATCGACGCCCGGATTTACACCATTCGCCTTCACCATGCGCCCCCTCAGGGACTTTCCGAGCTTTACGGCGCTGCGCCCGCTGCTGTGGAAGCCGCAAAAACATATGTGGAAAACAGTTTGAATGAGGCGGCGCGATGGTTGCAGGATGGTCGACTCTATGTATTGGGTGAGCATTTCTGCACGCCCGATATTCTGCTCGCCTCCTGCCTCGTATGGGCGAAGCTGTGCGGCATTAGCGTGCCAAAACAACTGGTGGAGTATCTGCAGCGCGTAGCATCCCGCCCTGCCTTCGCGGTGGCAATGACCTGTAATGATCCGTCGAACGCTAAGCCCGACGATTAAAGCTAGAGAGGAAGATGCAATGAAATTTACCCGACTAAAGCTTGGTATCGCCAAGTTAACTGCCCAATATTGCTAAAATCGGTAGATGAACATATACAAACGCCACCGATTCCCACCTGACATCATTTCCTAGGCCGTCTGGCTTTGCTACAGGTTCAATCTCAGCTACCGAAATATCGAGGGTCTGTTCGCCGAACGTGGCATCAGCGCACTCACACCCGCCGACTCCAATCTATGAGTCAGCACCCATAGTCGGATGCTCTAAGCGTTTATAACTCTATGAAATATATAGAAAATGGTGGGCCCAGAAGGATTTGAACCTTCGACCTGCCGATTATGAGGAGCTTGGAGAGACCCAAACGCTGATCGAAAGCTCAAGAAAGATAAGCAAACTTTTTAGTGGGTTAGCTTGGAAAATCCGAATCCGAGCTTATGCCGAACCCGATAGGGTCGTTTTTCGGGGGTCGGCTTGAGTAAGCCGAGGAATTGTAGCAGCTGTTCAAAACCGAACTCCGAACCAGGTCCGAACTGGGCTTTAAGGCTTCCGCAGACGTGCATCGGGGTTTCAGGCTTTGTGTTTGCTGAGTGGGGCAGGGCAGTGGCTTGAAACTCCGGAGCTGAATTTCTGCGGTATAAACTAGCCAATTTGTCACTACCCCCGAGAGAGCCTCTTCTCTGGTCACCGTCTGGATATGTTCTCAACGTCGTTAAGCATCCAGGTCTTGAACCAGTCTTTGCTTTC
>JAOUCS010000109.1 GCA_029859645.1 Lysobacterales bacterium
CGAGTTGCTGGCCGAAGAATTACGCCTGGCTCAGCAGGCGCTGGGAGAAATCACTGGCGAAATGCTGCCGGATGATCTTTTGGGAGAAATTTTTTCGAGTTTTTGTATCGGAAAATAGCTCAGGCCTCGCAGTAGACCTCATGCAACAGCGCAATGATGTTCATGGCGGCGGTGTCTTGCAGTCGATAATAAATGGTCTGGCTTTCCCGGCGAGTCTGCACCAACCCCTGTTCACGCAAGACAGCCAGGTGTTGTGACAGGGCGGACTGGCTCAGCTTGATGCGCTGATTGAGTTGCCCGACCGACACTTCGCCTTCCGTCAAAACGCACATGATCATCAGCCGGCTTTCGTTGGCAAGGCCCTTCAGCAGGTTGACAGCCTCTTTGGCATTGCTCTGCATGGCATCGAAATCCATGACCCTTAGTTTATTTGCAATTTATCTAAATTACAAATACCTTATTAAGAGATTTCTGATGTAATAATCTGGTAATCTGAATTTCATGAAAATCCAATCATTTCATGAGCCGGATTCCGGCACATGGACACATTTGCTTGCAGATCCCGTTCGGCAGCGCGCGGCCATCATCGATCCGGTTTGGGTGTACGACCCGGTCAGCGGCCTGGCGGATGCCACGTTTATCGACCAGGTACTGGAAGAAGCAAGCCAGGCCGGGCTGCAAATAGACTGGGTGCTTGAAACCCACGCCCATGCAGACCACCTGACTGCGGCCGACCTGATCCGTAAACGAACCGGCGCGAAAATAGCCTGCAGCGCGGGTATTTGCGGCGTTCAGAAAAATTTTGTGCAGGTTTTCAATATGATGGAAACCGCCACGGACGGCAGCCAGTTTGACCTTCTGCTGCGCGATGGTGACGTGATCAGCCTGGGCGATATCGACATATGCGTGATCGCGACGCCCGGCCACACCGGAGACAGCATTACGTACCTGGCGGAAAATGCTGCTTTCATTGGTGATACGCTTTTTGCGCCGTCATTCGGCACGGCCCGGTGCGATTTTCCCGGCGGAGATGCCGCTCAGCTTTATGAATCCATCATGAAGTTATACCAATTGCCCGGTGATACACACCTGTACCTTTGTCACGATTATCCGAAGGACGATAAAGTGCCGCTTTGTCGGGTATCGGTCGAGGACTCCCGACAAAACAACATACACATCAGGGCGGATACCGGTCGGGAAGAATTTATAGCCATGAGAAAAGGGCGTGACAGCCAGTTGAGTCTGCCGAGGCTGATTTTACCGTCTCTGCAGGTGAATATTCTTGCCGGAGCAGCCCCTGAAAGCGATGACAATGGCGTGCCTTACCTGCGAACTCCGTTTAACCGCATGATTACAGATTTGATCAAAGGAGAAACCTGATGAATACCATTGTTGTTCTTGGTGGCGGGATTGGCGGCCTGTCTGCTGCTTTCGAACTCAAGGATGAGCTGGGCGGCAGCCATGAAATTATCCTGGTTTCTGACCAGGAGCATTTCGAATTTACGCCCTCTAACCCCTGGGTAGCGGTGAAATGGCGCAAACCGGAAGCGATCAGGCTGGATCTTAATGAATTGATGCCCAAACACGGAATTCGCTTTATCGGCACGGCCGTTAAGAAAGTTCAGCCGGAAAGCCACAGCCTGTTGCTCGAAAACGATGAGCTGGTTTCCTATAACTACCTGGTTATCGCCAGCGGGCCGCGGCTGGCCTTTGATGAAATCCCTGGACTCGGGCCGCATGGCGGATATACGCAGTCCGTCTGCAAGACAGACCATGCCAGCCTGATGGCAGAAAAATTCGACGAATTTTGTGCCAACCCAGGACCCGTCGTCATCGGAGCGGCACAGGGCGCCTCCTGCTATGGCCCGGCGTATGAATACACTTTTATCATTGAAACCGAGTTGCGCAAGAGAAAAATCAGGGACAAGGTACCGATGTTTTTCGTCACGCCCGAGCCGTATGTCGGTCACCTCGGCCTCGACGGGGTCGGCGATACCAAGTCCATGATGGAGTCTGAATTGCGGGAACGGCACGTCAAGTGGTTCACCAATTCGAGGATTGACCGGGTGGATGATGGTGTCATCAAGATCACACAGGTCAATGATGATGGCAGTGACAAGGCCAGCCACGAGATAGAATTTGCCCACTCGATGATCCTGCCGGCCTTCACTGGCATTGAGGCTGTCATGGGGGTCGATGGCCTGTCAAATCCGCGTGGATTCATTGTTGTGGACAAGCATCAGCGCAATCCGACGTATCCGGATATTTTCGCAGTGGGGGTATGCGTCGCGATTCCGCCGGTTGGTTCTTCGCCATTGCCGGTAGGGGTTCCCAAAACGGGATACATGATCGAATCGATGGTCACGGCGACCGTGCAGAACATCGTTGAGCTGCTTGCTGGAAAAGAGCCCACGCATACGGCAACCTGGAACGCATTCTGCCTGGCGGATTTCGGAGACCGGGGGGTCGCCTTCATGGCCCTGCCCCAGATTCCGCCACGGAATACCAACTGGTCCGGGTCCGGCAAGTGGGTTCACTGGGCCAAGGTGGGTTTTGAGAAATACTATTTACGTAAGATCAAGCAGGGCAAAGTCGAACCTTTCTGGGAGAAATACGCGCTGCGGTTGATGGGGGTTCAGAAACTCAAGGGTTCGGCCAGAGCCTGACACTTGCTGTTGCTATGTCCTGACCCCGGGCGGTGCCTTACTGGACTGCTGCCTCACCCGCCATCGCCCGGGCATCCTCAAGGCCGCCGACATTGGTTACCTGTGTAAAACCCTGGGCCTCCAGGGTTTCCTTGGCGATGCCGGAGCGCCGACCGCTTCTGCAATAAAGATAGATCGGCGCATCCTTGTCTTCGGTGATTTCCCCAATGCGGGCTGCAATCTCGGTATAGGGGATATTGACGGCCTGCGAGACATGTCCTGACTGGTATTCCCCTTCGCTCCTGACATCTATCCAGAATGGGTCTTCTGCGCAATAGCCGCTTGTAGCTGCAACCAGCAACAGGAACGCCGATAAGCGAGTGAGCCATCGAAACATCAGGAATCTCCTTTAATCAAAAACAGCTATTATATTGAATTTCCATGGCGGTTATTCGCTGTCAACCAGCTTTTCGAAGGCGTCCCTGGTCGCACCAGGTGACGACGACAGTTTGATGAAACTGTGTGAACCCATCATCGGTAAATCCGGGAAATGAACAGCCATCCGGAACTTCATCGGTAGCGCCTCCACGTCCGCGCCATCAACGATGATTTCATAGGGGAAGTAGGCAACTTTGCTGAATCCCTCGAAATCGACAATGGCCAACTGGTGTGCTTCATCAATGTCCTCATCATCGTCACTGGCTGCTTTCATGCCGACGCCAAAAACGGTCTGCTCTTTGCCCGGGATATCGATGCGATAAACCTGGCTCAAGGCGTCTCCTTCCACCGCGAGCCCTTCTTCCACCGCTGCGATGGCAGCCTCGTGGCTGTCAAAACTGCCCAGTTTCAGGGGGTCGTCGAAGTACGGCATCATGGGTTTGTAATGATACTTGGCCAGTTTTTTAGGCGTCATCTTCTTGTTCGCGCCAAAGGCTTGCTGGTTGCCCAGGGCCCCGCTCAACTGGTCATGAATGCTCTGCAGGTCTGCGTCCATACGGTAGGCATACTGGATATACAAAGGGTTGATGAAGGCCACTTCGGTTTTGCCGTCCCGTTCGCTAATACTGACACGCTGTCCGGCGCCGTATCCGCCGCGATCGGACTGCGCAGCCAGGTTTTTCAGTTCGTCGCTGGTAACCACCATCACGCGGGTGTTTTCCAGGGGTGAATACTGGCCTGCAATCTCGAAACCGGCTGCCTCGAGGGCGTCTGCTGTGATCGCAGACTGCTGATCCAGGCCGGTTTCATTCACGGAAGCGAGGACAAAGGGTTGGTAGCTGGTTTCAGCCATTGCTGATGCACAGATCAGCAAGGCGGGAAGTGCGAATAAAAAGAACCTGGTTTTCATCGGTAATTCCTTGGTGATAGATCAAGCGAATTACCAGCTTAGTCATATATTTACATCGTGTAATGATCTTTATTCGATTATTCTAATGTTTGTCGGCTTCATTTGATTTGGATCAAATATGGACAGAAAGCACCATTGGGAAAATGTCTATCAGCAAAAAAATGCCCGTGAGACCAGTTGGCACCAGGACATACCGCAGCCGTCCCTTTCCCTGATTCTCGAAGCGGTTCCGGACCGGGAAACGCCGGTCATCGATATCGGCGGGGGGGCTTCAGCGCTGACGGCTTGCCTGGCGGAACGTTGTTACAGCGACCTGACGGTTCTGGATGTCTCCGCAGCGGCTTTAACCCAGGCAAAACGCCTGCTTGGAGAAGCCGCGTCTGCAATTATCTGGCTGGCAACCGACGTGACGCATTTCAGCCCGACCAGGCAATATGGGCTGTGGCATGACCGGGCGGCCTTTCATTTTCTGACCGACCAACAGGAGCAACAGCGTTATGTTGAAGTCCTCAAGAAGGCCTTGCTGCCCGGGGGGCAGGTGGTGATCGCGGCTTTCAGCCCGCGGGGACCGACAAAATGCAGTGGCCTGGAAATCGTGCAATATGATGCCGCGCGATTGGCTGAAACCCTCGGGCCGGTGTTCCGGATTGAGGAAACACGGGAGGTTCTGCATGTAACGCCACTGGGGCGTGAGCAAAGTTTTAATTACTTCCGGTTGATCAAGATCGGTTGAGACCGATCATTTTCGGGGCGATTCAGGGTACAATTCATGCTGGGCTCCAAATTACCCATTACCTGCCTGAAGCACATGTAAAAGAATGAATACAGAAGCGCAAATCGACCCACGAAAAATGGCTACTGCGGCGCAGAAAGCCAGTGACCTGATGAAAACACTCGGACACAAGGACCGGTTAATGGTGCTGTGCCACCTGACCTCGGGAGAAAAATCAGTCGGTGAACTGGCCGGCCTGCTGGATATTCCCCAATCACCCCTGTCTCAGCACCTGGCCCGCATGCGCAAGGAATCACTGGTGAAAACCCGCAGAGAAGCACAAACCATTTACTACTCCATCGCCAGCGGCGAAGCAGAGCAGTTTGTTTCCCTGATGCACGATCTTTATTGCAGCGAGTAAATCGCAAGTAATCTGAATCCAGCCCTATCAACCCTTCAAAATGATCGGGATCAAGCCAATCAGGATTGATTTCTATCGCCAAACTATTTGTACATTAGAATGCCGTAATACTAATATGTACCAAAACTATCTAAATAAGCAGTTGACGGAGGCACCAAATGACCAAGAAATTCAACTGGTTCACGACCGCAGTTGTTGTGACCAGCCTGTGCGCAGCAACCAGCGCATATGCAACCAACGGCTATTACACTCATGGTAATGGAACCAAGAACAAGGCCATGGCCGGTTCTGGTATCGCATTGCCGGAAGACGCCATCGATATGGCCAACAACCCGGCGGTTGCCCCGTTTGTGGGCGACCAGCTGATTGTTGGTGCGGCCCTGTTCTCCCCAACGCGCAAATACGAAACCGGTGACAGTATCTTCAACGGTAATTTCGGCGCGTTCACCATCGGTCCCAACAAGATCAAGAGCGATAATTCCGTGTTCGTCATTCCTCACATTGCCAAGAGCTGGCAGTTGAGCAATGGCAATGCCTGGGGGCTTTCTTTTTACGGCCGTGGCGGCATGGATACCGAATGGAACGGCGGAACGGCTACTTTCGATCATGACCTTGACGGAGTACCAACAACTTTCGAGGGCACCTACGGCGCCGGCAAAGCGGGTGTCAACCTGAACCAGGCGTTTCTGGATATCACCTGGGCCAAACAGGTTAACGACCAGTTTTCTTTTGGTGTTTCAGCGGTGCTGGTGGCCCAGACTTTCAAGGCTTTCGGCGTCGGCAATTTCGCCCCTTACACCGAGACTTTTGCAGCCAGTGGCGGCACGATGATGCCCGACTCGCTGTCGAATAACGGTACCGACTGGTCGTGGGGCGCCGGATTCAAAATCGGTATGCATGCGCCGCTTTCAGACAAAGTCAGCCTGGGCCTGATGTACCAATCCAAGATCTGGATGAACGAGTTCGACGATTATTCGGATCTGTTCGCGGAGCAGGGTGATTTTGATATTCCTGCAAATCTGAAGTTTGGCGTTACCTTCCATGCCAGTGAAACGCTGGATCTCAATTTTGACATCGAACAGATCTGGTACAGCGATGTGGATTCTGTTGCCAACCCGATCCAGAATCTTTTTGCCTGCCCGACCGCGATGCAAGGTGGCATGGACTTGAGCTCTTGCCTCGGCGGCGACAATGGCGGCGGCTTCGGCTGGGACGACATGACCGTCTTCAAGGCGGGCGCCCGGTGGGAAGTCGGAGAGGACTGGACCTGGCGGTTTGGTTACAGCTACGGCAAACAGCCTATCGATGACGACCAGATGACCTTCAATATCCTGGCGCCGGCCGTGGTGCAGTCACACTTCACCGCCGGTTTCACGCTGGAACGTACACCCGGAAGGCAGTTCAACATGGCGGTTATGTACGCACCCAACAAGAGTCAGACCGGTCCGCAGAATTTCGATGGACCGCCTGACCTGGCGCAGACCGTGAAATGGGAAATGTACCAGTGGGAAGTAGAAGCGAGCTACAGCTGGCGCTTCTGAACCACGGTAAAACAGCACGATAAAAAATGGCCAGCTTTCGCTGGCCATTTTCTTTTCGCTCAAACGAAACTATTTTTTGCGGATCAGGAAGGTATATACACCGCCTTCTTCGCTGTGCTCCAGGAGTTCGTTCCCCGTGGTGCGTGAAAACGCCTGGAAATCGGCTACTGAGCCGGGGTCCGTCGACAACACTTCGAGCGTGCCGCCTTCGGGTACTTCTTTCAGCGCTTTCTTGGCCTTGAGAATGGGGAGCGGACAGTTCAGTCCTTTTGCGTCGAGTACTTTGTCAGCCATGCTGGTTTCCTTTTTTAATAACCGTCTGAAAAAACCCGGTCTAGATAAACAAATTAATATGAGACTGTGTCGCTACTTCGATATAAGTGGCAGCGCCGCCCACTTCAATACCGTCGATCATCTGGTCTGCCTGGTAATCGAAAAGATCCATCGTCATCTGGCAACCGATCATCCGGACATCTGCCTCTATTGCAAGATCGCGGAGGTCTTCAACCGAAGCCACGCCATTTTTCTTGATCAGGTTTTTCATCATCTTGGAGGCCATTGCATCGACTCCGGGAATGGCGGCGACGATGTTGGGCATGACCATGTGGCCACCCATCATCGGCATCTTCATCGCAGCGTTGCCCAGCGGGGTGACTTTCAAGTCCATTTTCTTGAGCAGCAGAGGCAGCCCATAGAAGGTAAAAAACATCGTGACCTCAAGGCCCATGGCGGCTGCGGTCGTGCCAAGAATAAAGGGTGGATAAGCCCAGTCCAGGCTGCCCTTGGTAACGATGATAGACATGGTGTTCGGGTCGATGGCGTTGGCGCCTGTCTCTTCTGACATGGTCGTATGACCTCCGGAAAAAGTGGAGAATTTGAATCCCCAATTATATACAGTTTTCATTTATTAGTAAAATCGAATACTATGGATCGCCTATGAGTTTTGACCCCTCCAAAGCCCTTTTCGTTGGCAGTGACGTCTACCGCCAGGCGGCTTTTGGCAAACATCACCCGCTGTCGATCATTCGCGTTTCGGGCGTCGTCGATGTCTGTGAAATGCTGAGCTGGTTCGAGCGCGAACAATTTCGGGAAAGCCCGCAGGCGACTGAGTCACAGTTGAAGGAATTCCATGACCCGGACTACGTGGATGCGCTTGTTTGCGCAGACATCAGGGGCAGCGTCGACAAGGAAACCCGAGAAAAGTATCGCCTGGGGACGATGGAGAACCCCTTGTTTCCGGGTTTGTTCAAGCGGGCCTCCACCGCGGTTGGGGGTTCGATACTGGCTTCCGAGTTGGCGATGGATGAACGCGTTGTTTTTCATCCGTCCGGTGGAACGCACCATGGCCGGGCGGGACGCGCCAGCGGGTTTTGTTACTTCAATGATCCGGTATTCGCCATACAGACTTTTCTGGCGCGCGGTATTGAGCGTGTACTTTACGTCGACCTGGACGCACACCACGGTGATGGCGTGCAGGATGCGTTCAGCAATGACCCGCGGGTTCTCACCGTTTCCATACACGAGGAAAAACGCTGGCCTTATTCCGGCCTGGTAGAGGACCGGGCTGCCGGCGCGGCACGGAACCTGCCGGTCCCCCGCGGGTTCAATGACAGTGAACTGGACTTTCTGATCGAGCAGGCTGTTATACCGCTGGCCGAACAGTTCAAGCCGGGCGCGCTGGTCATAACCTGTGGAGCAGATCCGCTGGAGGGTGATCCGCTTTCACGCCTGTCGCTCAGTAACAGCGGGCTTTGGCTGGCCGTGGAAAAGCTGACCAAACTGACCCGGCGCACGGTAGTGCTGGGAGGCGGCGGTTATAATCCCTGGACGGTGGTGCGATGCTGGAGCGGGTTGTGGGGCAAATTGAGCGGAAAGGAATTTCCCCCGGTTTTGCCGGAACCCGTGCGCAGATTTCTTGCCAGCCTGGAGAGTGACCTGGTAGACGAGGATGAAGTGCCCGAACACTGGATCAACACGCTGGCGGATGAGCCCAATTTCGGCCCGGTACGGGCGGAAATCGAGAGGCTGCCCGAACTCGTGTTGCATTGACTATAATCTGGAACTGACATGACATGGCTTGAATCCCTGAAAGGAATAGAAGACCTGGAAGACGCGACTTTTGATCCTGCCCTGGTGGCGGAGATGGAGCGTCTCGCGCCCTCCAGCGCTCAGCGGATGGTGCGGTTTTCGACACCCACGTTCAAGGAATACGAAAGTTCGGAACTGCAAAGTTGCGGTAAGAACAGTTTTCCCGCGTTTTCCATCACGGCCGGCGGCTGTGCACTGATGTGCGACCATTGTGAAGCCAAGATCCTTGAGCCGATGATCCCGGCAGTCAAACCCGAAATACTTGACCGGAAAGTTCGCGACCTGATCGAAACAGAGAATTTGCAGGGGTTTCTGCTGTCTGGAGGTTCTAACAAGCGCAACGAAATCCGTTATTCACGCTTCTACCCCGTCATCGAGCAGTTAAAGCGTGATTTCCCACAACTGAGGGTGGCCATTCACACCGCCCTGACAGACGAGGCCGGAGCCCGGGAAATGGAATCGGCAGGCGTGGATGTGGCGATGCTGGATATCATTGGCGCAGAAAAGACGATTCGCGAGGTCTATCACCTGGACCGGCCGGTGGAAGATTTTGAGGCAACCGTGGCGGCCTTGTGTGCGACCTCGATGCAAATTTCACCGCATATCGTGATCGGATTGCATTATGGCCGGATTCTCGGTGAAGAAAATGCACTCGATATACTGAGCCGATACGATACCAAGGCGCTGGTGCTGGTGGTCATCATGCCGTTTTATGCCAAGCCGGGCACCTTTGTCACACCGGATACCGCGGATGTCGGGCGCATTTTCCTGGAAGCCCGCCAGCGTTTACCGGACCGCCAGGTACTGCTGGGCTGTGCCAGGCCGCCCGGCATGCACAAACGCATAACCGATGCCTATGCCGTGATGGCCGGGCTTGATGGCATCGCGTTTCCTGCCGATGGCGCGGTGGCGGTAGCGGACATGACGGGAAGACCTTTTCACCAGGCGCATGCCTGTTGTTCGATCAAGCTGGGCGAAACCAGCGCCAGCAGTGGAATAGCGACCCTGGCCCGCAGCAGTTGCGCGGCCTGAACAGGCAACACCGGAGATAGCAATGAGTTGTGTAAAAACAGAAGGAGCGCAACCGGCGGAGAAAGGACGCGACGGGCTCGATTTCAACCCCTACGAGATGATGGAGCCGCGCCTGCCGGGTAAAACACCGAAAGAAAAGAAGAACGGCGCTCCGGTCAAATCGCATGATGTTGAACCGCAGGGCGTGTACCGCCCGGATTACAATATCCTGACGCCGCATATGCGCTCTCCTGAGTATGTGCAAATGTCCACGGCAGCCGCGATTACGCTGGGTGTGACGACCGGGCGGATGTACCGCTGTTCCTGCACCCGCTGCCTGAACCTGCTGCTGACCTACCCGGAGGGCTGCCGGGCCAATTGCGCCTATTGCGGCCTGGCCAGGCACCGGGAGGCAGAGCGCGATTATGCCGACCGGAATTTCATTCGCGTCGACTGGCCGGCGGTTCCGATGGACGTGATCATCGACAAAGTAGCGGCGGATGGTGAAAACAGCCCTTTCCACCGGATGTGCATATCAATGATCACGCATCCCCGCTCCGATGCCGACACGGTGGCTGTGCTGAAGAAGTGGACCGACCGTATCGATCCCGGGACGATTCCGGTTTCCATCCTTTCCAACCCGACTACCATGGGTCGCCAGGACGTGCAGAACCTGAAAGACCTGGGCGCTGATATTTTCACCGTGGCGCTGGATGCCGCGACGCCCGAGCTGTTCGACCGGACCCGGGGTAAGGGTGTGCAGTCGCCCCACAAATGGGACAAGTACTGGGAGGTTCTGCTGGATGCACGCGATATTTTCGGACCGCAGAAGTTTGGCGTCCACATCATCGCCGGCATGGGTGAAACCGAGCATGACATTCTCAGCCTGGTTCAGCGAATCGTTGACCTGGGCGGCCATAATCACATGTTCTGCTTCTTCCCCGAAGAAGGCTCGCTGATGGATCACCTGCCCGCCACGCCGCGCGATCAGTGGCGCCGCGTGCAACTCGGACGTTACCTGATGGATTATTGCGACGCCCGGATTGATCAGATGAAGTTTGACGAGCAAGGCCGCCTGGTTGATTTTGGCCTGCCCGAAGGCGAACTGGATGACATCATCAATAGCGGTCTGCCGTTTCGGACCTCGGGCTGCCCTGGTAAATTCCAGGACGATATTTCCGCGTGTGATCGGCCCTATGGTGATTCGCCGCCCAGCGACATCGCCAGCTATCCCTTCCAGCCGGAGAAAAAAGACATCAGGAAAATTCGCAAGCAGCTGGATATACCGCACCGGCTGACCTGAAGGTCAAGGCGGCGTACAAATCATGACGGCGTACTTTCGCGTACTGGATACCGGCATCCTGGAAGGGCGCCTGAACATCGCCATCGGCCAGGCTATTGTAGAGGCCCATCAGCAGGGACAGATACCCGATACCCTGCGTTTCCTGCGGTTCCCGCCGACGGCGCTGATCGGCCGTCACCAGGCCCTGGCACAGGAAGTCGACCTGGAGTACTGCCGGAAAAACGACATCGGGGTGGTCCGTCGGATAACCGGTGGCGGTGCTATTTTCATGGAACCGGGCCTGCTGGGCTGGGAATTGGCCTTTCACCGCCGCACACTGGGTGTTAAGTATTTGCCGGATCTCACGCGAGAGATTTGTGAGGCCGCCGCCGAGGGTATCAGCCGGCTGGGGGTTGCAGCACGCTTCCGGCCACGAAACGATATCGAAGTAGATGGGCGCAAAATCAGTGGA
>JAOUCS010000032.1 GCA_029859645.1 Lysobacterales bacterium
CCGGTCTGGTGGGTCGCCTGGACCAGGCTCTGGGAGTTCTTCAGGATTTCCGGGCGCAGCTTGACATTGCCGGGCTTGTACACGCCATGCACATTGCCGAATGACGCAGCTACCGAAAAATGGCCGATGGGATTCAACAGCTCATACGCGCGCAGCACGTCTTCGGGCTGCGTATAAAGCTTGGAGTTGTCGGCGGCTTCGTCGAACTCACTGCCAATGCCGTCTTCCTCCCCGCCCGTTACACCCAGTTCAATTTCCAGCGACATGTCGATTTTCGCCATCCGCTCGAGAATGCGGGCACATTCACTCAGGTTGAAATCGATCGGATCGGCGGACAGGTCCAGCATGTGTGAACTGAACAGCGGTTTGCCGTGCTTCTCGTAATAGGCTTCGCCTTCATCGAGCAGGGCTTCGATCCAGGGGATCAAAGCGCGATTGGCGTGATCCGTATGCATGGCAACGCAAATCCCATAATGCTCAGCCAGCAGATGAGCGTGCTGCGCAGCGGCCACGGAACCCATAACCTTGGCCTTGAAGCCGTCAGCCATGCCGGCGCCGGCGTAAAAAGCGCCGCCGCTGTTGGACAGCTGGATGATAATGTCCGAGTTGGCCTGGGCGGCCGCCTCCATGCATGCGTTGATACTGTTCGTGCCCACGACGTTAACGGCGGGCAGTGCATATCCGCCTGTCTTTGCCGCTTCGACCAGGGTTTTGTAGCCTTCACCGGTAACCACACCCGGTTTCAATGAAAAATCGGACATCTGCAGATCCTCTCAGTTGTTCGGAAAAAGTGATAAGCCTAAAGGGGAGTGTTGGGCAAAAGGATGACTATTTCAAGGCTGTTTCGAACGGAATGCGAATATTGACGGTCAACCCGTGCGGGGAAGTCTCGCTCAAGCGGAAGGAATGCTTGACGCCGTAGAGTTCCTGCAGTCGTTCCTGGGTGTTACGGAGGCCAACACCGTTGGCGTGCGGTATCTGTCCATCCACCAGTTCGACACCGGGCCCATCGTCGCTCAGCTCCAGCAAGAGGTCGCCCGCAAATACCTTCGCGGCGATCCTCAGTTGACCACCTTCCTCCGCCCGCGCGATGCCATACTTGATGGCGTTTTCAACCAGGGGTTGCAGCAGCAGGCTGGGGATCAGCGCCTGCCTGGCCTCGTCCCCGATATCCAGCTCCAGGCTCAGGCGATCTTCGAATCGGACTTTTTCGATATCAAGGTAAAGTTTCAGGGCTGCCAGTTCTGCATCAAGCGTGATTTTTTGCATCGGATCGTTGTCCAGCGAATAACGCAGGAAGCTGGACAGGCGGGTGACCATCATGTTGGCCAGCTCCGTCTGTTTTTCGAGGATCAGCGTGGAGATGGCATTCAGCGTGTTGAACAGGAAATGGGGGTTGAGCTGGTAGCGCAACATCTTGAGCTGGGCTTCATGGGCCATGGCGGCAGATTTGAGTGCGCTCTTCTGCACCTCCTGGAAAATCTGGTAATACTTGATGACAAAATAGAGAAAGCTCCACACAAGCATCGGCAACCATCCGGTGGTAAAGCTTTCCATGAAATATACCTTTTGCAGCATCTCGGCAGCTTCGCCGACTTTATCGGCCCAGGCTTCCATGTCCTTGGCTTTTTCAAACCAGGTCGTGTAGATAAATCCGCGCGTTTCAATAAAAGCATAACCAGCTGCCGAACTGCCCAGCAGGAAGGTGACCGCCTGCTGCCAGATGGGCCGATGCCACATGAATCGGTACAGGTAACGTAAAACCAGCGAATAGACCATCCCGACAAAGGCGATGATCATCACGTAGAGGAAATAGTTGGGAACCATCTCGTCCATGATGGCCCGGGTATAGGCATACTTGCCGACCAAACCCCACGCGAGCCAACCGCCCAGGTGTAGCACCCAGAAAAGTTTCTGCTGGTTGTCGGCAAGGTTCTTGATCATCAGCCCATTCTAGCCCGTGCAGCGCGCGAAAGTACGGCAGTTCATCGGACAGTTAATGCGCTTTATCTCAATTTCAATCGCAGGTGAGCGTGAAGCGGACACGAACGGTAAAAACAGAATTTTTGTTTAGAATTGCCGGAGATTCCCGTACACCGGCCGCGATATCGACTTCCTTGGTCACTTTGTCGGCGCGTGGTCCCGGGCATGCTATCCGGATATCTTTGCTGGCCTTGCCGACATCATTAACGAACAGGTCGACTTCAGTAGCTGTCAACTGCATGCGAACCAGTAATTCGGTCAGACATTCCCCTTTGAATACGACGAGCGGTTCCGGCGACCCGAAAGGCGTCTTTACGGGACCGGATTCCAACGTATGCTTGGGCACGCTGACCTGGCCTTCGCCCTTGAGCCCTTCATGGAAGACTTTGACATCCAGGTCGTATTTCCAGTCTTCGCCGCAGTTCCCTTCCTGATGCTCGGAAATCAGCGTCATTGTAAGCTTGCAGGTCATTATCCACCTCCTCTGGTAGGCGCTTATCTTCATCCAATCGCGTGCAAGGGTCAATCCGGAATTCAAAAATGGGTGACTCGGGTTATCATGGACCCGCTCACGAGGGACAGCCATGCAAGCATTGAATGAAATTTTCGCGACCATAGACGGTTATATCGGCGGCTCCAACTGGTTTGTGTACCTTCTGCTCGGTACCGGACTGTTTTTCACCATTTACCTGAAATTCCCGCAGATCCGCTATTTCCGGCATGCCTTTCGCATGGTTTCCGGCAAATACGATGAAAAGGGGGCGAAAGGTGACACGTCCCATTTCAGAGCGCTGACCACGGCTCTATCCGGCACCGTGGGCACAGGTAATATCGCAGGCGTTGCGCTGGCCATCCACCTGGGCGGACCGGCCGCACTGTTCTGGATGCTGGTCACCGCCATGCTGGGCATGACGACGAAATTCGTCGAGGTCACGCTTTCCCACAAGTACCGGGAATTCACCGAAGACGGCAGCGCGGCAGGCGGCCCCATGTATTACATGAAGAACCGCCTGAACATGAAATGGATGGCGGTGCTGTTTGCGCTGGCCACGATCATTTCATCATTTGGCACCGGCAACATGCCGCAGATCAACAGTATTTCCAACTCCATGCATTCCGCGTTTGGCATTCATCCCGCCATTACCGGCCTGGTGCTCGCTGTTCTGCTGGCGATGATCATCCTCGGTGGGATCAAGCGAATTGCTGCGACCACGTCAAAACTCGTACCCCTGATGGCCGTTCTTTACTTCCTGGGCGCCCTCTCTGTGATTTTTGCGAATGTCGACAATATCGCGCCATCGCTGTCAGCCATTTCCGGTGACATATTCACCGGTTCGTCAGCTACCGGTGGTTTTCTCGGGGCTACGCTGGCTTACGCATTCAACCGGGGCGTGAACCGCGGACTGTTTTCCAACGAGGCCGGCCAGGGCAGCGCACCTATCGCCCACGCGGCGGCCAAGGCGGATCACCCGGTATCGGAAGGCATGGTAGCGATCCTGGAGCCGTTCATTGACACGATCATCATCTGCATGCTGACCGGCATGGTGCTGCTTTCCTCCGGTGTCTGGAACGAGAAACACGACAACCTGTTCCAGCGCGCGGACCTGGTCATCCTCAGCGGTGAATATGACGACGGCCTTGCAGAGCACCAGCAGGAACTGGCCAGTTTCCTGAATCCGGCATTGCAATCCGCGGCCCGCACATTCAGTGGCCCGCTGCATGTCGAGGACGGCGCGATTCAGGACGAGGTCACGGTCATTCACGCCCGCTCCGTCGCCGAAGACGTGATGATTTCCGACAGCAATTCGGGCAGCCTGTTCAGTGGGACCATCCCGGTTGAGAACGGCAGGATATTCGGCGCCAACGGAAACCTGCGGGTGACCGGACGATCACTGATCCATAGCGCACCGCTGACCACAGAGGCCTTCAGCCGGGGGCTGCTCGGCGATAAGGGCCGCTACATCATTCCCATCAGCCTGCTGTTATTTGCTTTTTCAACAGCCATTGCCTGGTCCTACTATGGCGACCGGGCGGTGACTTTTCTGTGGGGCACCGAGTATGTCCGCTATTACCGCGTGTTGTATGTACTGGGCTTTTTTGCCGCGGCTATCATCGACACCACCATCATCTGGACTTTTTCAGGCATTGCAATCGCGCTGATGACGATACCGAACATTATCGGCATCCTGTTATTGCGCAAGGAAATGAAGGAAACCGTGGATGATTACTGGCGAACTTTTGATTTCTCGAAGAAGGACAAAGATGTCTGACCTGAAAATAACACTCCTTGCCCTTTTTGGTCTGATGCTGGTACCGGGTCTGACCATTCAGGCCCAGGGTGTATTGCCCGAAGAATCCGCAACAATTTCTGGACCGGCACCGGACCTGTTTGCTCGCGACAGCTATCGCATCGACACCGTGGTCTGCCCTTTCAAGAGTGATATCGACTACGAGCCAGGTGACATTGAATGCGGTCTTCTGGAAGTTCCTGAAAACCGTGAGGACCCCGATTCACGCTTCATCGAGCTGCATTTCGTCAAGCTGAATTCCCGCTGGGGTAAGGACGATAAAGAGGAGTCTGGCGAAAAAGACAAGGACGACGGCCTGCCCCCGGGCAAGCGCGATGACCCGGTCATTTATCTGACAGGCGGCCCTGGCGCCAAGGTGAATTACTACGTGGGGCGCCTGAAAGACCACACACTTCTCAAGCATCGGGACCTGTATATCCTGGAGCAGCGCGGCATCGGCTTCTCAGATGATTTCTGTCCGTATTACGGTCTTCGAAAACCGGCAACTGACGACGTTGAAACGTTTGACGCGCACCTGGCCGCAAGTCACGAGCGAAAAGCAGATTGCGCGGCCAACGCAACCGCTTCCGGCGTTGACCTGACCGGTTACAGCACTATTGAAAACGCCCGGGACGTTAAAGCCCTGCGGCGGGCGCTTGGTTTCGAACAATGGAATATGTGGGGAATCTCCTATGGCTCCATCCTCGGTCAGGCCTATATCAAGGAGGACCCGGAAGGCATACTCGCCGTCGCGCTGGACGCCATCATGCCATTGGAAATCCGTGAATCCGAGCTGTACTGGCGAATCGCCCATTGGTATAACCGCGACCTGGAGAAGCTGCAGGAGATTTGTCAGCGGCAACCGGCCTGCGCAAAGCGCTACCCGGACATGGGAGGGCGGTTGCGGAAAGCGATCGAATCGGTAGTCGACAAGCCGATCGAAGTCGACGTCAAGGACATCGAAAATTATCCCTCGGGCAAGGCCCGTATTTTCCAGGACATCGTCGCGTTTCTGCCCTTTGTGTTCTTGTATGAACAGGTCAACTACCCGGCAATTCCAGGCTTGATCTATACATGGGCAGATGCTGTCGAACGGCGGGATGAAACCCTGTTCAAGGCAATAGCCTCGGCCTCCGGCGGTGGTTTTGGTGACAGCAGCCAGGGCATGTCCAACGCGATCTTTTGCCTGGACGGTGATGAGGAAGCCCAGGCCCGGGCCGGCCGGAAAGACCTGCAGGACTATCCCGTACTGGGTGCCGCCATAGGAAGTGAAGAATCATACAATCGAGGTGTAGCCCTGTGTCTGCAAATGGGGATGCCGCAGCGGCCGGCCGATGAATTTGCAGCGGTGCGTACCGACATCCCCTCCCTGATCATCGAAGGTGAGATGGACCCGATTACTCCGCCACCCAATGCCAAGGCCATCATGCCGGGTTTCGAGCGCGGAACCTACGTCGAGTTTCCTTTTGCAGGACATGGCCCTTCCCGTTCGGTGGAATGCGCCGGCAGCTTGCTGAACAAGTTTTACGATAACCCGTCAAACGAACCCGACCTGTCCTGTGTGGATGAAATGAAAGAGCCGGAAATCTGGGCACCGATGTATACGACATCCATCGCACCGAGACTGCTCGTACTATTCACCGAGGACAAGAAAAAGCTGGCGATCCCCGGGGCCTGGGCCGGGCTTTCCATTCTCGTGTTGCTGGTCGCATTCCTGGTCCTGACCTTGCAGCCCCTTGGCCGGGTTCTGGGCGGGACCGCATTGCCAAAAGCCGGAAACGCAAGAGTAGCGACCTGGGCGGCGTCTTTACTGTCTGTTTCATCAGTCGTGGTTTTCGCCGCAGCCATTGCAGTGACCGCAGACGCCTCTGAAATGCTGCTGGCCTTTGGAATGGTTCCCTGGGCAGTGTACGCGGCCTGGCTCGGGCTGCTGGGTGGGCTGGCCGGGCTGATTGCCGTATGGGTCACGTTCAGAACGTTATTCCGGCAAGGTCTGCCGCCCGGCACGTGGTTTGGGTTCGTGCTGACCGGACTCGCGGCGGTCAGCCTGAGCGCCTTCATGTTGAGCTGGGGTCTGGGTCCGTTTTGATCATTCCGGCATGTGGGGAGGATCCGGATCGTAAATTTCTGCTGCCGGTTCGGGACAGTTTGCCAGCCATTTTTCAAGCAAGGCCAGGTGCTCTTTTTCCTCGTCGGCGAATTCACCGGCGAGCGCCCTGACCGCTTCGTCCGGGCTGTCCCTGCTGATGTCAAAGTAAAAGTTGTGCGCTCTTTTTTCATTACTCATGGCGATTTTCAGGGCCTGGTGCGTGGTCATCAGGTAATTCATCTCGCCGATGTCCGCAGTTTCAGGGCCTTCCATGCTGTCCCAGCCGAAATCCCAGGGCGCGATGACCGGCAGGTCGGAACCTTCTGAATGGTCACGGATTTCCTTCGCATGCAAACGGCTGTAATGCGCCAGTTTGCGGAACGTTTCGGCAACCTCCGGATTGTTGTGTACGTCCATCATGCCGGCCAGCTCATCGTGCCGATCCGCGGCCTCTTCTTCCAGTGCGACCGAGTAGGCCAGGAATGTGTCCATGTCGGACATTTTTTTTGCCAGGCTCATATCAGGAACTCGCTTTCGATTGAACCCATCCCCGCGTCGACACCCGTACCGGGCCGAAATACCGGGTAACGATTCTGGAAAATGATACCGGTGCTCATACCGTCATCTGCCTGGATCCGCTGTGCCGCCTCGATCGGGTTATTGGTGGTTTCGGCATCCAGGGCGCGAACATGATGCTTCCATTGCATTTGCTCCGGCCGGAAAGTCGGGCAGGGGCTGAGCACCTGCACGAATGAAAACCCCTGGTGCTCCATGGCCGCGACGAGCATCTTTGCCAGGCCATTCGGATCACCGGTGAATCCTCGGGCGATAAAAGACGCTCCGGCGGTCAACGCAAGGCCGGCCGGCTGAAACGGCCTGACGCCCGAACCCTGGGGTGTCAGCTTGCTGGCAGTCCAATCTGGCGCCGTGGTCGGCGAAGCCTGGCCCTTGGTCATGCCGTAGACCTCGTTGTCCATGATGATGTAAGTCAGGTCCATGTTTCTGCGACAGGCGTGGATAAAGTGATTTCCACCGATAGAAAGCCCGTCACCATCGCCGCCGGCGACCAGCACTTTCATGTCCGGCCGGGCTGCTTTCAATCCGGAAGCCAGCGCAAGGGCCCGGCCGTGCACACCGTGGAATCCGTAAACGCCGGTGTAGGCGGCGATACGCGAAGAACAGCCAATACCTGTAATCAGGGCAACCTGCTCTCGGGGCAGTTCCATGAATGCCAGCGCCTTGGTGATCGCGTTGAGGACTGCGAAATCACCGCAACCCGGACACCAGACCGGCTTGAGGGCGGATTTATAGTCTTTTGGTTTCAGGGGAAGCGTTGCAGCAGACTGATCCATGTTCAGCTCCAGCTTTCAAACTGGCCGACGATTTCGGCAGGGGTTATGGGTAACGGACCGGGACGGGCCAATACATGGGTGTCGACGGCAATATCATAGTAGGCCCTGAGATAACGGTAGAACTGTCGGGAATGGCTTTGTTCGACGACCAAAACCCTCTCCACCCCTGCAAGCTCCGTTGTGAGCTTTTTGGGACTGGCGGGTAACAAAAGACGCAGCGCGATCACTTTCACGGTGAGTCCCTGCGCCTCCAGCCGCCTGGCGGCTTCCCGCACCACGGCGGTGGTCGAACCCCAGGTCAGGATCGCGATGACGCCCTCACCCCTGACATCCGCCCAGTGCTCACCATAGTCGAATTTCTCGATCTTGCGGGACCGTTTATCCAGTTGCAGCTGGTGATCAGCTGCCGCTGTCGAGGGTTTTCCGCTTTCACAGTGCTCCAACCCGTCGGCCACATAAGTAGAGGATGCAGTGCCGGGAATGGCCATCGGCGAGATGCCATTTTCTGTGATTACGTATCGCTGGTAGTTCTCCGCCGGCTCAGCGACAAGCCGTGCGTTGATATCCGGCAACTCGTAGCTGGGCTCTGAAATCAGTACCGTCGATTGCGCCAGCAGCTGGTCCGTTAAAACAATCGCTACCGTTTGCAGGGCTTCAGCCAGCCTCACCGCCCATTCGGTGGTGAGAATGCAGTCCGCATGGTCCAGTGCGCCCAGCACCAGGTGCGGCGCATCGCCATGCAAGCCGTGCAGCGCGATGTTCAGATCGACCTGCTCAGACTTCGTGGGTATGCCGGTTGAAGGCCCGCCGCGCATCACGTTAACGACGACCGCGGGGGTTTCAGAAGCGACCGCCAGCCCCATCGCCTCGGTCATCAGCGCCAGGCCCGGACCCGAGGTTGCTGTCATCGAAGGCACACCACCAAATGAAGCACCGATCACCATGTTGATGGATGCCAGTTCGTCTTCCGCCTGCACCAGGCTGCCACCCAGTTGCTCCAGCCGCGGAGACAACCATTCGAGCAGATCACTGGCCGGGGTGATCGGATAGGCGGCGGCGAAACGTATGCCACCCCTGATCGCGCCCAGGCCGCAACCCTGGTTGCCGTTGAAATGCCAGCGCGCGCCATCGAAGGCCGGTTCTCCGCGCCGAGGCCGGGGCCGGGCTTCCCCGGCTTCAATGATCAGTGGTTCCGTGAAGCCCGCTTCGAACGCAGCCCGGGAGCCGGCTCTGATCTGCTCGCCCTTTTTGCTGAAGACTTCATCGATCAGCTTGCCGGCTTCGTCACTGCAAAAACCCAGCCAGTGAGAGAGCAGGCCCAGAGCAACCATGTTGGGACGGGCGGCCGGAATATCTTTGGCTAGCGCTTGCATGGGAACCGGGATGACCTCGTGGTGCAAATCCCTGATCGCCGTGGGAACCTCTCCTGCCGCTGGATCGGCAATAATCAAGCTGTCCTGATGCAGCGCGATTTCTTCGGCAAAACGTTCCGCATTGCGCCAGTCAAGGGCAAGCAAAAGGTCGAAACTGTCGTTCATGCACTCGACCGGTACGTGGCTGATGCGTACCTGCGCCGCGGCCTCACCACCCCGGATCTGGGGCCCGAAGGAACGGCGCATCATGCCAAAGCAGCCGTTTTTTCCCGCCAGGCTCAGCAGCAATTCGCCGGCGGTGATCGCGCCAGCACCTCCCGAACCTGTGATGGCTATTGAAATGTCACATGGATGCCGTGTGCTCATAGGTTCAAATTATCCAAGAAAGCAGCCGCTTTTTCATGACAGTCATCAAAAAAAAGGCCGCCATTTTTCAGTGGCGGCCTATATGTTCGTGATTGACGGCTTACTTGCCGTGAACCTTGTCCATGGAGTTTCTCAGGCGGGTGGCGAACTTGGTAAACATGAAATTCACGTTGTTCACGTTGTTCTCGGTGGTGAATTCTTTGTATTTTTCACCGATCGCTTTTTCGCCTTCCAGCAGGAGCAGCAATTCGCGGGTTCTCGAATCGCGCAATTCAACACGCGCCGTAATTTCACCGGAACCCAGGGTTTTGACCTGGTGACCGTCCATTTCGCTGCCGCTGCCCGGCTTCAGCCAGGGCATGATGCTGAGAATTTCCACTTCGACTTCGAGCACGTCGCGTCCATCCGTGTAGACCAGGGGATAACCACTATTTCCCTCCAACACATCACTCATAATGTCGCGAAACATAGCCTGCATGGTTTCCAGGTTTTCGATGTCCAGTGACCAGTCGCTGGGATCGTCTTCGGCGTACGGCGGTTTGATGACTTTGACGTCATCAATATTCAGTGGCTTGACCTTGAACTTCAGGTATTGCGCCCAGTTCACACCATCTTTGACCCAGGTGGGTTCCAATTCGACGTCCGCAAACGAGGCCGTGGAGAACACTATCGCGAACAATCCGACAAGCAGCTTTCCGCGATTCAAAAACACTGATTTCATTCCTAGCTCCTTCCTGTATCAAGCCATTTTCTGTATGCCTGCCATGGCAGGCCGACCTGTAACTATAACACTTGATGTGCTGATCGGCGATGGTCTTATGGCCAATCGGTTCTCAAGGCGCTGCCTCACTGAGGCTGCGGTAAATGAACTCCAGAAACCGGTCCGGCTTGATGAACCCGCCACCCAGTTCTTCGTCCAGTTTTGCATTCGGCCGGGCGGCAACGACCTCTTCGAGCGTCATACCCCGGCCCATCAGTTCCCTGACCCGGTCGGTCACGTCTGCCAGCATCTGTCCATAAGTTTCCAGGTCGGCGCAATTGGCCAGCGGGCCATGGCCGGGGATCACCCGGGTATCGGAGTGGCAGAGCCCCAGCGCAGACTGCACGGCAGCAATCATCCCCTGTGCTGTTCCGCCACTGTCCAGGTCGATCAACGGATAGGTTTTGTTGAAGAAAATGTCACCCATGTGAATGACATTGCTTTGCGGAAAGTGAATGATGATGTCACCGTCGGTATGGGCATGTGCAGCATGATAGGCGACGACCGCCTCGCCATTGAAGTGAAAGGTCACCCGGTCGTTGAACGTCACCACCGGCAGGGCGGCCGGCGGCAGGGCCGGTATATTCCTGTCGATGACCTGCATGAACTGGTCCGTACTCATGCGCTGCCGGGCATTGTCCTGCGAGACGATCACGGCGCCCATGCCGCCCAATTCTTCATTGCCGCCCGTGTGATCAAAATGCCAGTGCGTATTGAGCACGAAACGGATCGGCCCATCATCGATCTCAGCGATCGCAGCCAGGATCTTCGCGGTTAGCGGCGCATACTGATCGTCGATCAGCAAAACGCCATCCGGTCCTGTCATCACCCCCAGGTTCCCACCCCGGCCTTCCATCATGTAAACGGCGCCACCCACTGGGACGGTCTTGATGGAAACGTCTTCGAACTGCGCCGGCAACGGACAGCTCAGGGTCAGCAGCAGAATACCTAACAATTTTCTCATGGACTGGCTCCGGTCAATAGTGGGACGGGTACATTCTGACAGAATTGCACATGTGATTTGAGAGTAGAATCAGAGTATGAGCGACGCCCCTGTGCTGCTGATCCTGGGCATCCTGTTCTTACTGGGCCTGGGCGCTGACTTGCTGGGCCGGCATACACCGGTGCCCAGGGTGACCCTGTTGATCATCTGCGGCCTGGCGGTCGGTCCTGCCGGTTTTGACCTGTTGCCCCCTGAATTGATTCGTGACTGGTTTCCTCCACTGACGATACTGGCGTTATCGCTGATCGGGTTCCTGCTGGGCCATAAGTTGTCCCTGGATGAACTCCGGGCTCACGGCCGCGTGGTGCTGGGCATTACGATCGGCGAAACCACCGGGGCCCTGTTGCTGGTCGCTTTGACGCTACTGCTGTTGGGTGTGCATCCCGTCGTTGCTTTGTTGCTGGCCGGTGTCGCGACGGCAACGGCGCCTGCCGCGACCTTCGATATCGTCAGTGAGAGTGGCATCCGGGGGGCATTTCCGGACACCCTGCTTGCCGTTGTCGCCCTGGATGACGCCTGGGCGCTATTTCTTTTTTCGGTGATGTTATCGGTCGCAGCAACTTTAAATGGTGACAGCTCAATCAGCGCCAGCCTGGTCTCCGGGCTGCTTGAAATCGGCGGCAGCCTGTTGCTTGGGGCGGGATTGGGCATACCGATGGCCTACCTGACAGGCAGGGTTAGGCCAGGAGAACCCACCCTGGCCGAAGCCATTGGATTTGTATTGCTATGCGGAGGAATTGCCACCTGGATGGATCTCTCGCCAATCCTCAGCGCGATGGTCATGGGCGGTGTGGTTGCCAGCCTGGCTTCGCATCATGACCGCCCTTTTCACGCGATAGAAGGAATCGAATGGCCGTTTCTGATTCTGTTTTTCATCCTGGCAGGAGCCTCTGCTCACCCGCAAGCGCTACTAACGGTTGGCGCTATAACCATCGCCTACATAACAGCCAGATGTATCGGCAGTTATGCCGGCGCCCGTGCCGGAGCACGATGGGCAGGAGCAGACCCTGCCACTCGCAAGTGGATGGGGCTATGCCTGTTTCCGCAGGCGGGGGTAGCCCTGGGCATGGCGTTGATCGCTTCGCAACGCTTTCCCGAGTTCGAAGCCTACCTGTTACCGGTGGTGCTCGCCTCGACCATCATCTATGAACTGGTTTCTCCCATGGTCACCCGCAAGGCGTTGCAATTGGCGCAGCCGGCATAAGCAGGCAAAGGAATCCTGGCCTCAATCAGGCGCGACTCTGACCACGCGGTCTGGCGTCAGGACAAACAGCGCACCACCGGGACCCACACGGACATCGCGTATCCGCGCAGCTAATTCACTGAAGAGCTTTTCTTCCCTATTACCACCCATCGCCGCCAAATCGATTCGCCGTACTTCGCGATCCACCAGGGCGCCGATGAACAGATCACCTTGCCATTCAGGAAAAAGCCCGGCTTCGTATATAGCCAGCCCGGATGGCGCAATCGATGGCACCCAGTAATGAACCGGCTGTTCCATGCCTTGCCACTCGGTGTAAGGGGAAATGATCGCGCCGCTGTAATCCACGCCGTGGGTAATGGCTGGCCAGCCATAATTCTTTCCGGGTTCGATCAGGTTGAGTTCATCACCACCTCGCGGGCCATGCTCATGTAACCAGACAGTACCTCCATTGCTGACCGCCAGGCCCTGTGGATTGCGATGGCCGTAGCTGTAAACGTATGGCGAACCGGGAAACGGATTGCCGTGGGCAGCGGAGCCGTCATCGTTCATGCGCAGAACCTTGCCCAGCCCGCTGTCCACATCCTGGGCCGCTTCACGGTAGTCGAAGCCATCCCCCGTGGTCAGTAATAGCGTGCCATCGGGCAGGAAAGCCAGCCGGCCGCCGTAGTGAACCGGGGTGTCTTTGCGCGTGAAATTCCGGAAAATAACTTCAACCCCTTCGAGCGCAGCGCCCTCGAGGCGCCCCCGTGCAACCGCGGTGCCATTGTCTTCCTTGCCGCCTTC
The DNA here is from genome assembly GCA_029859645.1 of Lysobacterales bacterium. Taxonomy (GTDB): domain Bacteria; phylum Pseudomonadota; class Gammaproteobacteria; order Xanthomonadales; family SZUA-36; genus JAHEFT01. The sequence continues at coordinate 13,202 of JAOUCS010000032.1, forward strand.
AGCGAAGGAGAAGTAAACCAGACGATTTGCATCGAATTGGGGATGAAGCACGACGTCGAATAGCCCGCCCTGGCCAGCGAAATACACACCGGGCATATTCGCGACCTGTTCCCGATTCTGGCCGCTGGCGTCCACGTGGAAGAGTTTCCCACCCAGTTCCGTGACCAGCGCGGAACCGTCCGGCAGAAACGCAATGCTCCAGGGCAAATCGAAGTCAGCCGACCAGGTTTGCAGCTGGTAGTCTTCCGCCTGCACCCAGGTAGCAAATGTCATGACAAAACCAAGAATCATCGTCAGAATGAATGGGCGCTTTCTACCCGCCATGGATGCTCTCCGTTATGTTAGCCTTGAACGCCAGGAGGAAGCATACATGAAGCAATGGCTGCCGATCATCCGGTTCCTCGGCGCCCGGCTGGCAATTTACCTGGCCGCAGTGGCCGTTACCTATTTTCTTGCCTCGGTACTGGCCACGCAATCTGTAATCAGCAGCCTCGCTGGCATGGGCATCTCCATCAGTTTTACCGAACGCGTGGTCATGACAACTCAGGACCTCGCTGGCATGGCCGGCATGTTTTTGCCGATGGTCGCTTTTGGATTATTGATCGCCTTTATGACAACCGCCCTGATCTGTCGTTACAAGGGTGAATGGCGCATGCCACTCTATATTCTCGCCGGTGCGGTTGCGGTGATTTGTATCCATCTCGGTCTCAAGCTGGCCTTTGGAATCACGCCTGTCGCGATTGCCCGAACCCCATTCGGACTTTTGTTGCAGGGCGTTGCCGGCGCCGCCGGTGGCATCACCTACCTTTTGCTTTCCCGGAAACATTACGGGCCTGACTGAAGCGTCAATCACCCGTCTCGAAACTGAACACTTCTTCCAGTGGCACACCCAATCGGCTCACGGAGCCCAAATTGCCCTCACGGGAACCTGTTGCTGTGAAAGCAGCGCCTCTGCCGGGTAGGCCGTTCCCCTTTGAACCGCCGCTTCGAACACACGGCGCTTGCCCTCACCAAAAAACAACAACACGATCAGAGACGTGTTCAGCAAAGCTGACAGTGACAGGCTGATTCGCAGGTAAGGACTGCCTGCGGTTTTGACCATCAGGCATTGCCTGGCACTCACAGGGTTCAGTGCATCGGCCAAGCCGTCAAAATCCGGGAACAGAGAGGCGAAATGACCGTCCTCACCCATCCCCAGCAATGAGCAGGCAAAAGGCCTGGGCAGTTGCTCCAGCTCGGCTTCCAGGACCTCCGGCGCCTCGGCCACATCCAGTTCCGGCCGATAAAAGGAGAGCAGGCGAGCCGCAGAAGCCGGCCCCAGCATCAGTCGGGTATGTATCAGGTGTTCGTTACTGCTGTCGCAATGGGGCTCCACCCAGCGCTCGTCACTAGGAACAATGGTGACGCGGGACCAGTCGAGTGGCAGGCGGGAAAGGTTGGCAAAACAGTCCCGTGGCGTGGTTCCGCCACTCACTACCAGGCTGGTTTGGCCTGACCGGTCCAGCGCTTCACGCAGGCACTTGGCAATCAGCCCTGCGGCGGCAGCGGAAGCAGACAAACGGTCCGGAAACTCCAGGAAATGAACATCGGCCGACACGCTACTCGCCCTTGAACCATGACCGCCCGTCCCGATCCAGCATCAGGGACGACGCGGTCGGTCCCCAGGTCCCTGCCACGTAGCCTTCCACTTCCTGCCGGGTCTCGGTCCAGCCCTCGATGATGCCGTCAATCCAGCGCCAGGCGGATTCGACTTCGTCGCGACGCATAAACAAGGCCGGGTTGCCACGAATGACTTCCAACAGCAGGCGCTCGTAGGCATCGGGATAGCGCATTTCAAATTCTTCCTCGAAACTGAGATCCAAAGACACAGGACGCAAGCCGAATCCACCCGGGCCCGGCTCTTTTGACATCAGGCTCAGCTCCATCCCCTCATCTGGCTGCAGGCGAATGGTCAGCCGGTTCGGGGCGCTATCATCGGACAATTGGGGAAAAATGGAGTGAGGAATATGCTGGAACTGGACAACGATTTCGGAATACTGCTTCTTCAGCCGTTTACCGCTGCGCAGGTAAAAAGGCACGCCGGACCAGCGCCAATTCTCAATTTCCGCCTTGACGGCGACGAACGTCTCGGTCTGGCTCTCGCTGTTGCCCAGTTCCTCCAGGAATCCCTTTACCGGCCGCCCTTCGATGGCGCCTTCCTGGTACTGGCCGCGGACCGTGTGCCGTTTGACTTGCTCCGGTCCGATCGGCCTGAGTGCACTCAGCACTTTCATCTTTTCATCGCGCACGGCATCGTGATGCTGGCTGGTCGGCGGCTCCATGGCGACCAGGCACAGCAATTGCATCAGGTGGTTCTGGACCATGTCGCGCAGCGTGCCGACCTGGTCATAAAACTCGATACGCCCCCCTACACCCAGCTCCTCGGCCACCGTGATCTGAACGTGGTCGATGTTGCTGCGATTCCACAACGGCTCGAACAGGGAGTTGGCGAAACGCACGGCCAGCAGGTTCAGCACCGTATCTTTGCCGAGGTAGTGATCGATCCGGAAAATCTGGTTTTCCGAAAAACACTCACCTACCTTGTCGTTGATTTCCCGGGCTGACTCATAATCCCGGCCTACCGGTTTTTCCAGCACGATGCGGACATTATCGTGGATCAGGCCGTTTTCCCTAAAACCGGTTGCAATGGTCCCGAACAGGGATGGCGTTGTCGCCAGGTAAGCCACCCTGATGCGATCTTCGAAGCCATCCAGGGCTGCTTTGAGGCCTTGCCAGCTGGAATGATCCGTTGCATCAGTCTGGATGTACTGCAGCCGTTCCGAGAACGTCTGCCAAAGCGCGCCGGAAAATTCCTCGTCGGCCAGGTTACTGCGCAGCGCTTCTTCGACCATGCCCAGAAATTCATCCTGGGCAAGCCCCCTTCTGCCTGAAGAGATAATGCGGCATCCAGCGGGTAACTGTCCGTCAGCGTCCCGATGATACAGGGCTGGCATCAATTTACGCATCGCCAGGTCACCAGCACCACCGAAGATGACCAGATCGAAAACTTCTACCGGAATGAATTTCGCCATAGTGCCCGAATTCTATCCGGTTTTTGTGGCAAACGGAGGTAAAACTGGCGCCGGTCGGCCCAAGGCCGTAGTCTTACGGTTTTTTGTGTTTGCGGAGAACCGAATGAAGGCATGGCCTGTATCCCTTTTAACCACCTTGCTCGCTCTTGCCCCCGGTCTCTGCGCCGCGAAAGATTTACGCGGCTCGATCGCTTCAGATTATGACGAGAACCTCGAATCACTGTTCCTTCATTTTCACCAGAACCCCGAACTTTCAAACTTCGAGTATGCAACGGCGAAACGACTGGCCGAGGAGATCACCGTGCTGGGCTACGACGTGACCGAGGGTGTCGGCGGCACCGGTATCGTCGCGGTCATGGAAAATGGCGAGGGGCCGACCGTTATGATCCGGGCTGACATGGACGCCCTTCCACTCAAGGAAGACAACGACCTGGACTACCTTTCAACCGCAGTCCAGGCGGGACCGGATGGCAAGGAATATCCGGTGATGCATGCCTGCGGCCACGATGTGCATATCACGGCCCTGGTCGGAACCGCCAGGCAGATGGCGGCCCGGCGCGAACTATGGTCCGGTACGCTGGTACTCATTGGCCAGCCGGCCGAGGAACGCATTTCCGGCGCTCGCGCAATGCTGGACGATGGCCTGTATAAGCGGTTTCCCAAACCGGACTATGCCCTCGCCTTTCATGTCGCAGCCGGCATTGCCTCCGGCATGGTCGAGATTCCACTGGACGCGGTGGCTTCGAGTTCTGACTCGGTTGATATCATTGTTCACGGTGTCGGAACCCACGGCGCTTCGCCGCACAAGGGTATCGACCCTGTCCTGGTCGCCTCACAAATCGTGGTGACCCTGCAGTCGGTAGTCAGCCGCACCATTTCACCACTGGAATCCGGCGTGATCACCGTTGGCGCCATCCAAGGTGGCACCAAGCACAACATCATCAGCGACCGCGTCGAAATGCAGCTGACGGTGCGCTCCGATAACCCTGAGGTCCGGATTATGTTGCTCGACGGCATCGACCGCGTGGCCGAAGGCGTGGCGCGATCGTTTGGAGTCCCTGATAACCTGCTGCCTGAAGTTCATCGGTCCCCGGTCGAAACAACACCACCCACCATCAACGACCGGGCCACCGCAGAGCGCGTGCTGGCAGCGGTGACAGACAAAATGGGTAAGGAATACGTTCAATTGACACCACGCACCGGCATGGGCGCGGAGGATTTTTCCTATTTTGTACAACCCGGGACGGGCGTCAAAGGCGTCTATTTTGCAGTCGGGGGTACGCCGAAGGACGATGTTGATACGGCGCCATCCCACCATTCACCTTTCTTTTTCGTCGAACCCGAACCAAGCATCAAGTCGGGTGTAGAAGCCACCGTGATCGCCGCCACCGAACTGATGCGTGCTCCCTGAGCATGGTGGATAACTGGTTAAAAAGGAGCAGACCTATGAAACCTTTAATGATGATATGCAGCCTGTTTTTCCTTTTCGCCGGCCCAGCGCTGGCCGGCAAACCGGATGTTGAACATTACAGCTCCAACCCGGACATGCAGCTGCCTTTCTCGGATGCTGTGAGGGTCGGCAACATGCTTTACCTGTCCGGCAAAATCGGAAATATCCCGGGCACCTCGCAATTGGCGGAAGGTGGTATCCAGGGCGAAACGCGACAGGCCCTTGAGAACATCAAGGCCAGCCTGGAAAAGTATGGTTCATCGATGAGCGAAGTGGTGAAGTGCACGGTATTCCTCGCCGACATCGCTGAATGGGGCGCAATGAACGAAGTTTACATAACCTATTTTCCGGTCAACCCGCCGGCTCGCAGCGCCCTGGGCGCCAGCGGCCTGGCCCTGGATTCCCGGGTCGAGATCGAGTGCTTTGCCGCGACGCGCTGACGGACTGTGCGCCGGCGCGATATACGCCGCTCAGGGCATCCGCTGGAAAACGATACTCGCGTTGGTGCCACCGAAACCGAAATTGTTGCTCATGACCCGTTCCAGCCGGGCATCGTTGCGGGTTTCGATCAAAATCGGCAGGCCTTCAGCCCCCGGGTCCAGCTCCGTGATATTGGCGGATGCGGCCATGAAATCATGCTCCATCATCAACAGGCAATGAATGGCTTCCTGAACACCGGCGGCGCCCAGTGAGTGACCGCACAGGGACTTGCTCGAACTGAACGGCGGAACCTTGTCGGCAAATAATTCGCGCATCGCATCCAGCTCGGCAATGTCACCCGCGGGCGTACTGGTGCCATGCGTGTTGATGTAATCGATGGGGGCTTCGACCGTTTCCAGCGCCTGGCTCATGCAACGGATTGCGCCTTCTCCCGATGGCGCAACCATGTTGTAACCATCTGAGCTGGCCCCGTAGCCGACGATTTCCGCATATATCTTCGCACCGCGTGCCCGCGCATGCTCCAACTCTTCGAGAACGAGCATGCCACCTCCGCCAGCAATGACGAATCCGTCCCGGTTGGCATCGTACGCCCTGGATGCAAGGGCCGGCTGATCGTTGTGTTGGGAAGACAGCGCACCCATTCCATCGAACATCATCGCCAGGCTCCAGTTTTCTTCTTCACCACCGCCGGCAAACATCACGTCCTGTTTACCCCATTGAATCTGCTCAACCGCAGCACCAATGCAGTGGGTGCTGGTTGCGCAAGCCGAGGTAACCGAGTAGTTGAGGCCGAGGATTTTGAAATGGGTGGCCAGGCAGGCAGATACGGTGCTGCTCATGCACCGTGGCACCAGGTAGGGACCGACACGGCGAACGCCCCTTTCACGCAAAGTATCTGCGCCCCAGACAATGTTCGAACTCGAAGCGCCTCCTGAGCCTGCAATCAACCCGGTACGTGTACTGGAAATATCCTGCTCTTCCAGGCCGGAATCTTCAATGGCGTTTTGCATCGCAACATACGCGTACGATGCCGCGTCACCCATGAAACGCTTGTGCTTGCGGTCAATCAGCGCCACCAGGTCGATATCGACCGCTCCGGAAACCTGGCTGCGCAGTCCCATTTCCTTGTAGGACTCGTTAAAACTGATGCCGGAAATGCTGTTACGCAACGATTCCGTAACACGCTCTTTTGTATTCCCCAGGCAGGAAACAATCCCCATACCGGTTACGACAACGCGACGCATAACTACCTCAAAAACTGTCAGTGGATAAAAACAGGCCTACTTTCAGATCTTCGGCTGAATAGATCTGGCGGCCATCGACTGACACCGTACCATCGGCAATCACCATGCTCAATCTGCGCAGTATCACCCGCTTCATGGTCAGCTGGTAAGTCACCTTGCTTGCAGTGGGCAGAATCTGACCGGTGAACTTGACATTACCGGCGCCCAGCGCCCGGCCCTTACCCTTGCAGCCGGACCACGAAAGGAAGAACCCGCACAGCTGCCAAAGGGCGTCGAGTCCCAGGCAACCAGGCATCACGGGGTCGTCGACGAAATGGCAGCCGAAAAACCATAGCTCCGGGTGGATGTCCAATTCTGCGGTAATCGATCCTTTGCCATGTTCACCGCCGTGCGCATTGATATCGATGATCCGGTCGATCATCAGCATGTTGCCGGTAGGCAGCCTCGCTGTCTCCGGTCCGAAGAGCTTACCCAAGCCGCAATTCTCAAGGTCGTCACGTGAATAGCTGCTGCGTTTGTTCAGTGGTTCGATCATTTGAATTTACGGCTCCTGCCGCCGGGAGATGGGCTGAACGAAGAACTTTACACCGGTTAAAAAAGAATGGCTTTATTTTTTTGTCAGCCGAATGCAGCCCTGAAAATGATTCGAACGAAAAATGCCAGCAACAGGATGACAAGGCCTGCGACATGCAGGCGATGACTTTTCGACACCATGAGCACCAGAAACACGGCAGCGATACCGCCCGTCGTATAGGTTGCGTAGTTGATGGAATCGAAAACGACATCCAGGCCGATAACCCAGAATTGCACCAGGCAAAGCAGCAGGAAGAACCTGCGCCCCTGTTCGAAGTAGTACGAACCTATCGGCGCTTCATCGACCTCTTTTGGTGAAGTAACCAGGTTGGAGGCGAACAGCAACGCGATCGGGCCGATGATAAAACTGAGAAAGGCAAAGAAGTTCCAGCCTTCAATGTCCAGGATGGCGGTCGTTTCCCAGAAAAAACTCAAATAAGCAAGTAACAACAATACCAGCCAGCCGGTATGCAGGGCATCGGATTTGCTCTTCCCGCCAACAATGTCAGACAGCGCCAACAAAACATTGACCAGGCCGGTCGCCACGATCGTGACGTACATAATGGCTACAAGCAGCGTGGTGGGGTTGTCCATTGCCTCTATTTTAACTCAGCTCACGCATGGCTTCTTCCAACCCACGGACCGTCAATGGAAACATTCGATCTTCCATCAATTCCGACATCATGCGTATTGAAGGCGTGTATTCCCATCGCTGCTGCGGCTCCGGATTGAGCCAGATAGCCTTCGGGTAGGTATTCAGCAGCCGTTGCATCCAGGCGGAACCGGCTTCCTCGTTCCAGTGCTCGACGCTACCGCCCGGGTAATGAATTTCATAAGGGCTCATGGTCGCGTCACCCACCAGGATAAGCTTGTAGTCTGCAGAGTACTTGTGCAACACATCCATCAGGGGCGTGCGGTCCGAGTGGCGGCGAGCGTTGTCCTTCCAGACCCCTTCGTAAACGCAATTGTGGAAGTAAAAGTATTCCAGGTGCTTGAATTCGCCCCGGGCAGCAGAAAACAGTTCTTCACACACCCGGACATGGTCATCCATGGAACCGCCCACGTCGAGGAACAACAGCACCTTCACGGCATTGTGACGCTCCGGCACCATCTTGATGTCGAGCAGCCCGGCATTACGCGCCGTGGACTCGATCGTGTCGGGCAAATCCAGTTCATCGGCAGCCCCTTCGCGCGCGAAGCGCCTCAGCCGCCGCAGGGCTACTTTCAGGTTGCGGGTGCCCAGCTCAATGGAATCATCCAGGTTGCGAAATTCGCGCCTGTCCCAGACTTTCACGGCCCGCCGGTGACGCGATCCATCCTGGCCGATACGGATGCCTTCCGGGTTGTAGCCATAAGCGCCAAAAGGCGATGTCCCACCGGTACCGATCCACTTGTTCCCCCCCTCGTGACGCTCCTGCTGTTCTTCCAGTCGCTGCCTTAACGTTTCCATCAGCTTTTCCCAGCCACCCAGCGCCTCCACCATGGCTTTCTCTTCTTCAGACATCAGCCGTTCGTAGTGATGGCGCAGCCAATCTTCGGGAATTTCTGCCTCATCTTCGCCAAAAAGAGCCTTTATTCCGCGAAAATACTCCGAAAATATCCGATCAAAACGATCGAAACTCGATTCGTCCTTGACCAGTGCAGCCCGGGACAGGTAATAAAACTCGTCGATGCTGTACCCGGTCACCCGTTTCTCCATGGCTTCAAGCAGGGTCAGAAATTCGGTGATGGACACCTTCAGCCCGCCTTCACGCAACAGGAAAAAGAATCGAATCAACATGCTGGCAGATGGAACCGCTTCAGCGTCCTTCGCGCTGATTGAGAAAGATCAACCGCTCGAACAGGTGCACGTCCTGCTCGTTCTTCAGCAGGGCGCCATGCAGCGGTGGCAAGGTTTTGCGCCGGTCATCGCTGGACAACGCCTCAGCAGGAATATCTTCGGCCAGCAACAGCTTCAACCAGTCCAGCAATTCAGAGGTTGAGGGCTTCTTTTTCAAACCGGGCACCTCGCGTAACTCGAAAAATGAGCGCAGCGCTTCGTCCAGCAGTTGTTTTTTCAGGCCCGGATAGTGAACGTCAACGATATCACGCATGGTTTCTTCATCCGGAAAACGAATGTAGTGGAAAAAGCAGCGGCGCAGGAATGCGTCCGGAAGTTCTTTTTCATTATTGCTGGTAATCACGATGATCGGACGGTGTTGCGCGATCACGGTTTCATGAGTTTCGTAAACATAAAACTCCATCCGGTCCAGTTCGCGCAACAGGTCATTGGGAAATTCGATATCGGCCTTGTCGATCTCGTCAATCAACAAAACCGGTTGAACGTCCTGTTCAAAAGCCTCCCATAGCGGCCCCTTGACGATGTAGTTGGCGATATCATGAACCCGCTCGTCACCCAGCTGGGAATCCCGTAAGCGCGCAACCGCGTCGTATTCATAGAGTCCCTGCTGGGCCTTGGTGGTGGATTTCACGTGCCACTGCAGAAGGGGCCGGTCCAGGCCGCGGGAAATCTCCTCGGCCAGCTGCGTTTTGCCGGTACCGGGTTCGCCCTTGATCAGGATGGGACGGCCCAGCGTCACTGCGGCATTGACAGCGGTCATCAAATCTTCGGTCACGACGTAGCGGTCGGTACCGGTGAAACGTTGGTCGACGGACATATTGAGGCTTCTCTGAACTAAAGCGCCATTCTACCCGCAGAGGAATTCGCGGCGCCAGAACCAGCAACGCCTGTGTGATTACTGTGGCAAAAGTTCATTTCCTCGACTATGGTTAGCCGGGACCGTAATCGTAAAAAACCAGAACATTTAACGAGGAAAGCCATTCATGAAAAGACGTCACTTCATTCAATCTTCCGTTGCCGCTGCGGTGGCCGCCTCACTGCCCACCACCCAGGCAATGGCCGCCGCGTTGGCTGCTATGAGTGAAGTGACCGGTGACGTTAATGCAGTGACCGGTAACGGTACACAAGTGACCCTGGAAATGGCGTCGGTAAAAGAACTGGGTGAAAGTTTGCGCGGCCGGCTACTGTTGCCTGGCACCGGGGGCTATGACACGGCACGCCGGGTTTTGAACCCGACTATCGATAAGCACCCGGCACTGATTGTGCAACCCAGCGGGACCGCGGACATCATGAACGCTGTGACTTTTGCGCGCGAACGAGAGCTGCTGGTCGCAGTGAAATGCGGCGGCCACAGCTTCTCGGGCAAGTCGACCTGCGAAGGCGGCATGCAGATCGACCTGTCTTCGTTTCGCAGTGCCCGGGTGGACCCGGAAAACCGCACGGCCTACGTCGCGGGAGGCAGCCTGCTGGGCGAGCTGGACCACGAGGCGATGGCGCAGGGGCTGGTCACAACGGCTGGCACCGTCTCGCACACCGGGGTCGGTGGCCTGACCCTGGGTGGCGGTTTCGGACGGTTGGCCCGGCGTTTTGGGCTGGCCCTGGATAACGTCACCGGTGTCGATATCGTGACCGCCGATGGCAAGCTGGTGCATGCCAATGACAGCGAACACCCTGACCTTTTCTGGGGCGTGCGCGGCGGCGGCGGTAATTTTGGCGTCGTGACCTCGTTTGAGTTCCAGCTACACCCTATGCAGCGCACCGTTATTGGCGGAGACATCGTTTACCCGCTGGACAAGCTGAAAGATGTGCTGAGTTTTTACGCCGATTACATCGCCGAGGCGCCGGATGATCTGTACCTGGATTTCGGGGTGGCTTCAAAACCCGGGACAACCGATGGCGCAGTGCTGTTGAGTTCCTGTTACTCGGGTCCTGAAAGCGGAGCTGAAAAAATATATGCACAGATCAGGAAGATCGGCGCGCCGATCAACGACGGAACCCAGGCGATCGATTATGTCGCCCTGCAACGCAGTTGGGATGATTCAGATCCCCGCAACACGGGCAGCTACCTCAAATCCGGCTTTATCAACGAATTTCCGGACCAACTGGTTTCCACCATCGTCCAGAATTACAAAACTTTCAATGAGCGCGGCACCACGATGTTTTTCCAGCACAGCGGTGGCGCCATCGCCAGGGTGCCAACGGACGCCACGGCCTTCGCTCACCGGAAATCCATCGCCAATATGTTCGCCGTGGTGGATTGGCCGGTGGCTGAACGGCGAGATACCCATGTGCAGTATGTCAAGGAGTACTGGAAGGACTTCGAACCTTTCATCGACGGCTGGTATACCAACGAAGTCGATGACCATACCGCCAAAACGGTCAACAGAAACTACCAGGGCAATTACGAGCGCATGGTGAAAGTCAAAAACCAGTATGACCCAACCAATCTGTTCCGCCTCAACGCGAACGTGAAGCCCAGCGTCTGAATCTGTTGAATCTCTTGAATGCGATCAAACTCATTCCTGTCATCCTCAGCTTCCTGTTACTGGGAGCGCATTTCTACCGCGCGGGGCTGGTTCCGCTGACTGTTTTGAGCGTCGCAGTCCTGCTGTTGCTGTTCGTTAGAAAAAGTTGGGTTCCACGCCTGTTCCAGGTCCTGCTGCTGGCCGGCGCACTGGAATGGCTGCGCGCCCTGTATTTCTTTGCAGCCATGCGGATCGCCTGGGGTCAGCCTTGGACCCGGCTGGCAATCATCCTGGGAACGGTGGCGCTGTTGACCGCTTTATCAGGCCTGGTATTCAACAACCGCAAGCTGGGTCACTACTACGAGGCAGAAAAACACTGAAACCTGCCCCTGATCATTTATTACCATTTGCTAATATGCTATGGTTCGCTGATTAAGCCCTCGGATCAACTCTTACCAGGAAACGGCGGATGGCCCTTCATCAGGAACAGGTAGATACCTCCCCGAAAATCTCCGACGAAGTCAAATTTACAACGTGTTACATGTGTGCCTGCCGCTGCGGCATCAAGGTACACCTGACCGACGGCCAGGTTAAGTATATCGAGGGAAATCCGGACCACCCGGTCAACAAGGGCGTGCTCTGCGGCAAGGGCTCTTCCGGGATCATGCAGCATCTATCCCCGGCGCGCCTGTCGGCGCCGCTGAAGCGGACCGGACCCCGGGGCAGTGGTGAATTCGAGGAAGTCAGCTGGGAAGAGGCCTTCGAAATCGCCACCGGCTGGCTGTCGGATATCCGTGACACCGACCCCCGCAAACTGGCCTTCTTCACCGGTCGCGATCAAAGTCAGTCGCTGACGGCGTTCTGGGCCACCAAGTTTGGCACGCTCAACCACGCCGCGCATGGCGGTTTCTGCTCGGTCAACATGGCGGCTGCCGGTTTGTACACCATTGGCGGTTCCTTCTGGGAGTTCGGCGAACCGGACTGGGAACACACTCGCTACTTCATCATGTTCGGCGTGGCCGAGGACCATGACTCCAACCCGATCAAGAGCGGGCTGGGGCATTTGAAAACCCGGGAAAACACCAAGTATGTTTCGGTAAACCCGGTCCGCACCGGCTATTCCGCCATCGCTGATGAATGGATCGGCATCCGGCCCGGAACCGACGGCTTGTTCGTGATGGCGCTAATCCATGAACTACTGAAGGCCCGGAAAGTTGACCTGGATTTCCTGGTTCGCTACACCAATGCCGCATGGCTGGTCAGGACGGAGCAGGGGCACCCCGAGGACGGGCTTTTTGTGCGCGACGAGGACGGCAATCCACTTTGCTGGGAAAAGAGCAATGACCGCCCTGTCAATGCACTGCTGCCCGACATCGCGCCGGAACTGAGCGGTATTTTCGAACTGGACGACGGCACCAAGGCAAGGCCGGCCTTTGAAATCATGGCTATGCGCTACCTTGGCCAGGAGTACTCTGCGATCGAGGTCGCCGAGGAAACCGGTATTCCGGCAGAGACGATCCGGCGAATCGCAGCCGAACTTGCCCATGCGGCATTCGAGCAGGAAATCGAACTGGACATCGAATGGACCGACTGGGCCGGCCGCAAACACGACAAGATGATCGGACGGCCGGTGTCGATGCATGCGATGCGGGGTATCTCGGCCCACTCCAACGGATTTCACACCTGCCGCGCGATCCACCTGCTGCAGATGCTGCTGGGCAGCATCGATTGCCCGGGTGGATTCCGCTACAAACCGCCGTTCCCACGTCCCTGCCCGCCGGGCCCGAAACCCACCGGCAAGCCCGGACAGGTCAACGCAGGCCAGCCTATGCCCGGGCCACCGCTGGGCTTCATCAACGGCCCGGAAGACTTGCTGGTCAACGAGGACGGCAGCCCTTGCCGCATCGACAAGGCATTTTCTTGGGAACACCCGTTCTCAGCCCACGGGCTGATGCACATGGTGATCCACAACGCCTGGGCGAGCGACCCCTACCCGGTGGATACGCTGTTCCTGTACATGGCGAACATGGCCTGGAACTCATCGATGAATTCGAAGGGCACCATGGAGATGCTCACGGATATCGATGAAACCACCGGTGAATACAAAATCCCCCATATTATTTATTCGGACGCCTATGCGTCGGAAATGGTTTCCTACGCCGACCTGGTTCTGCCGGATACGACTTACCTGGAGCGCTGGGATTGCGTCAGCCTGCTGGATCGCCCGATCAGCACCGCACACGGCCCCGCCGATTCGATCCGTCAGCCGGTAGTGCAACCGGATCGTGATGTACGGCCGTTCCAGGATGTATTGATCGAACTGGGGGCTCGGCTGGGCCTGCCGGCTTTCAGCAACGAAGACGGAACCCCTGCCTATCCGGGCGGCTATCCGGATTACCTGGTCAACCACATACGGATGCCAGGCATTGGTCCGCTGGCGGGCTGGCGCGGCACGGAGGGCGACCAGCATGGCAAGGGTGAGCCCAACGCCAGGCAGCTGGAACGGTACATAGAAAACGGATGCTTCTGGCAGCATCATTTGCCGGATTCCCAGTTGTATTACAAGCACGCCAACCGCGGCTATCTCGACTATGCCCACCAGATGGGTTTCATTCCGAACGCAGACCAGATCATCATGCAGCTTTACAGTGAGCCGCTGCAACGGTTCAAGCTGGCGGCGCAGGGTCATGGTGATGTCCAGCCGCCTGACGAATTACGCGAAAGAATTGAAAACTACTTCGACCCGCTGCCCATCTGGTACCAGCCCATCGAGGAATCGCTGGTGTCATTGAAAGAGTATCCCATCCATGCCATCACCCAGCGGCCGGCCGCCATGTACCATTCCTGGGGTTCACAAAATGCCTGGCTGCGGCAGATTCACGGTTACAACCGCTTGTGCATGCACCGTGACCTGGCTGCAGAACTGGGCGTCACTGATGACGACTGGGTGCACGTGGAAAGCCACCATGGCAGGATCAAAGCCCAGGTTCGCACGATGACGGGCTGTGAACGCAATACCGTCTGGACCTGGAACGCGATCGGCAAACGCCGGGGAGCCTGGAACCTGGACGATGACGCGGCCGAGGGAGAAAAAGGCTTCCTGCTCAATCACCTGATTTCCGAGCTGCTTCCAGCCGACGGGAAGGGCAAGAGGCGGCGCATGAGCAATTCTGATCCAGTCACCGGCCAGGCCGCCTGGTTCGATTTGCGCGTGCGCATCAGCAAGGCAGAAGCGGGTGACGAAGTCAGCGAACCCCGGTTCGAACCGCTGCAAGCCGTTCCCGGTGTGCAAAAACGGCCGGGGATTTTGCGCTTCGGCGAACAGTTTCTGCCCAAAGGCAGCTGGCGCAGGAAGGAGCGGTCATGACCGGTTTACCGAAAACGACCCGGAAAAAACTGGGGCTCGTCACGGACCTCGATATCTGCGTGGGTTGCCACGCCTGTGCCGTGAGCTGCAAGGAATGGAATGCCGGCGGACATTCCGCTCCCTTGACCGACACTAACGCCTACGGCAAAGACCCTTCCGGCGTTTGGTTCAACCGCGTGCACGTGTTTGAAACGCAGAATGAAGACGAGACGCGCACGGTCAATTTTCCACGTTCCTGCCTGCATTGCGAGCAACCTGCCTGCGTGACCGTCTGCCCGACCGGCGCTTCGTACAAGCGAGAAGAGGACGGCATCGTGCTGGTCGACGCCGAGAAATGCATCGGCTGCAAACTCTGTTCCTGGGCCTGCCCTTACGGCGCAAGGGAATACGATGCAGATGACGGCATCATGAAAAAGTGCACGTTGTGTATTGACCGAATCTACAACGAAAACCTCGAGGAAAGTGAGCGCAAACCCGCCTGCGTGATAGCTTGCCCGGCCGGCGCCCGGCATTTCGGCGACCTGGGTGACGCCCAGTCTGAAATCTCCAGGCTGGTGGAACGCCGCGGTGGCTACGCCCTGATGCCCGAAAGTGGTTATGAACCCGTCAACCGCTACCTGCCGCCACGTCCGCGCAAGGACCGCGCAGGCGACACCGGAACCGCGGATCACCTCGATGCCGCTGAAAACGCAGTCGATAGCAGTACGTTTTTCGAATGGCTGGACAAGGCGCTAACGAGATAACAGGAGCATTACACACTCATGGATCCGGCATATTCCGTCATATTGTTCACCTCGTCCTCCGGTGCAGGTTACGGCCTGATCGCCTGGCTGGCGCTGGCCCGGCTGACCAGCCTATGGGAAATCAGCCCGGTCGCGGCACTCGTATCCTGCCTGGTAGCGCTGGCTCTGATCAGCACGGGCCTGCTGTCATCTACCTTCCACCTTGGGCACCCCGAGAGGGCATGGCGCGCGATGAGCCAGTGGAAGACTTCCTGGCTGAGTCGCGAAGGGGTGTTCGCCATCCTGGCCTATCCCGCAGCACTGGTATTCACAGCCGGCTGGATCTGGCCGAAGATCTCACCGGCAATGATGAATGCCGCGGCCGCATTGACCCTGGTGCTGGCACTGGTCACCGTCATCAGCACCGGCATGATTAACGCGTCACTCAAAACCATCCCACGCTGGCATAACCACTGGGTCGTACCCGTCTACGTCGCCCTGGCCGCAGCCAGCGGTGGACTTCTTTTCAGCGTCGTTCTGGCCGTCTCTGATGCTGCCAGCACAGTCAGCCTGGTCGCGGTACTCGGCGTCCTGCTGATCTCCTGGCAGATCAAGTGGCTGTACTGGCGCTTTATCGACAAGCAACAGCCCGAGAGTACCACCGGCACCGCAACAGGCCTGGGTCACCTCGGCACAGTCACCCAACTTGAAGCACCCCACACGTCCGAAAACTACCTGCTCAAGGAGATGGGCTTCCAGGTCGCCAGGAAACATGCCATCAAACTGCGCCGCATGGCAATGAACATTGGTCTGATACTTCCCGCAATTCTTCTGATTCTGGCTAGCGCAACTGCAGGCGCCCTACAATTAGCGCTGCTGGTCATCGCTTTGGCATTCGGCCTCTCCGGCGTGGTCATAGAGCGCTGGCTGTTTTTCGCAGAGGCCCGGCACGCAGTGACCCTCTTCTACGGCCGTTCGCTGTAGCTACAGATTTGCCCACCCCTGCCCGCACCCCACGGAGGTTCCGGCTGTGTTGCCTTATTTCAGTACCTTCGGCTGTCGGGAACAGCCGAAGAGCGAACATGGACGTCTTGAGCGTGTCCTGAACTAAGGCAACACGGCCGGAACCCCCACTGGCACTCATGCCAACAGGACGAACCCTGCAGCTAAATTACTCCCTTGGTTTTCAGTGCGGCTATTTCGTCGGAATCGAGACCCAGCAGCTCTCCGTAGACTTGTTCGTTGAAGGCGCCCACCTCCGGACCCGCCCAGTCGGTGCGGCCGGGGGTTTCGCTGAGTTTCGGCACCATCGCTGGAATCTTCAGGGGTTTGCCGTTAACGTCTACTTCTTCGAACAGTCCGCGAGCCTGGAAATGCTCATTCACCATCATGTCGGCCACGCTGAAGATGGGGCCGGAAGGGACTCGCGCCTCTTCCAGCAGCGCCAGGGCAGTCACCGAGTCGAGCCCGCCAAGCCACGCGGCGATGGCCTCGTCGATTGCCTGCTCATGCTTCACACGGCCGGTGTTGTTGGCATAACGCGGGTCTTCGGCCATACCAGGGTGACCCATTGTTTCGCACAGGCGCTTGAAGATGGAGTCGCCGTTGGCGCCGATGACGATGAACTTGCCATCTGAACATTTGTAGGTGTTGGTGGGGACGATACCGGTGATGGTGGAGCCTGACGGTTCACGGACTACACCGGCGCCGTCGTATTCGGGGACCACCCCTTCCAGCAGGTTGAAGGTGGCTTCGTAAAGGGCGGTGTCGATGATCTGGCCTTTGCTGCCCGGGTGATTGGCCTGGTGCAGGCAGGCCATGACGATGCCCAGCGCCGTGTGCAAACCGGCAAACGAGTCGCCCAGGCTGAGGTTTGGCCGCATCGGTGCTTCACCGGGCAGACCGTTGACATAACGAATTCCGCCGACACCCTCGCAAACCGACGCGAAACCGGGTTTCGACGCCCATGGGCCATCCTGCCCATAGCCTGAAATACGTGCGTAAATCAGGGACGGGTTTTCAGCCCACAGGTCTGCAGGTCCGAGCCCCCATTTTTCCATCACGCCGGGACGAAAATTTTCGACCAGCACCTGACATTTTGACGCCAGCTTACGGACCAGTTCGCGGCCTTCTTCACTGCGCAGATCAGCGGTAATGCATTTTTTGTTGCGGCCCAGGCTGCGCCACCAAAAAGACGTTCCATCATCGTCCAGTTCCCGCCACTTGCGCAGCGGGTCGCCGTCACCGGGGGGTTCGACCTTGATCACCTCCGCGCCGTAATAGCCGAGGATTCCTCCAGCAAACGGACCGGCCAGCAACTGGCCAACTTCAAGGACCCGGATTCCGTCCAGGGGGCGACTGTCTGGTTTCATCTGTTTTAAGTTCTAATCAGGTTTTGTAAACGCGGTCCCAGAAATAGGACGATACACCGAAACCCTGGCGCGTATCGCGAAAATGATGGGCCATGTGATGACGCCGAATTTTGCGGAACAGTGCCGATTTTGAGTTCTGCACGTGGTGCACAGCGTAGTGCATCATGTCGTAGCCGACGTAACCGGCCCCGAAGCCGGCAAAAAATCCCCAACCGCTGTCACCCATCAATGAGACAAATAACAATCCGAACAGCGCCGCCAGAGGAATGCTGACCGTGATCGGCATGACCAGCCGGTCCTTGTCGTTTGGGTACTGATGATGCACTCCGTGAATGGTGAACAGGATCTTGTGCTGCAGCGGTGTCGTCGCGTTAAAGTGAAACACGAAGCGGTGAAAAAAGTATTCGAAAAAGGTCCAGAAAATAACACCACCCAGGAACAGGCCAGCGGTGGCTGCAACGCCCGTTCCGCTGGCAACGCAAAAATACAGCGCTACGGTGATCACAGGCAGGTAAACCACCAATACCGTGGTGTACCGCATTTTACTCAGCCGTTCGAGCAATGCGTTGTTCTCGAACATGATGAGCTCACCACGCCGGGGAGCCAGATGATCAGGAATGGCGATGTTTTCTTCCGTCATATCAGAACCTGTAGCTGTAACTTATCTCAAAGTCAAACTGGTCGGACTCGATCTTGATGATCTGGCTGGGATCAAATGCATTCGCGTTACCTTGTGACTCCTCCTCGGAATAGGCGGCTGAGAAATTCAGGTCGGCGCCGGAATCCAGGGTATAAGTAAGCCCCAGGGTGTAATGCGCTTCCGCCAGGTACGGAGTCAGCATATTATTCAGGGTCTGGGGAACCGAAACCGGCTGGTCCGTGATGCTGAACCCGGCCAGCACCATCCATTTTGGCGTGATGCTCCAGCTACCACCGATTTTGTAGACGTTGGTGTTGTCCCAGCCCAGGCCGCCGCCATTCTTGCCACCCAGGCATTTTGACGTGTCGGTGCCGCCGTATCCGGCGGTTGGGCATTCCAGCAGGTCTTCCAGCGAATTATCCAGGGCATCGACCCCGCTGTTGAA
>JAOUCS010000110.1 GCA_029859645.1 Lysobacterales bacterium
GCATGGCAGAGGGTACCCCGGCGCAGACAATTGAAATGCGGGTATGGACGCTGGTGTACTTCGCGTTTTTCATCCTGCTGTATTTCATTAGTCCCGGCGCAAAGACCAAGCCGTTGCCCGAGAGGTTGACCCACTGATGAACAACAAACTTTTCTCAGTCATTTTCAGCCTGGCTGTCGCGATTGCGCTCGTTGGCCCACTGTTCGCTGCCGGAGGAGGTACCGCCCTGCAGCATGCCAACGTCAATGTTCGTGACACGGCGGCCGTGCAGCGCGGAGCCAAGCTGTTCGTCAATTACTGTCTGTCGTGTCACAGCGCCAGCTACATGCGTTACAACCGGCTGGCCGAAGACCTCGGCCTGGACGAAGAACTGGTCATGGATAACCTGGTATTTGCAGATGTAAAAATTGGCGAAACCATGGATATCGCCATGCGGCCGGCGGATGCGGAAGCCTGGCTCGGCAAAGTGCCGCCCGATCTATCGCTGATTTCACGTTCAAGGGGTGCCGACTGGCTCTACACTTATATGTTGACCTTTTACCAGGACGAATCCGGTGGCTGGAACAACCTGGCCTTGCCGAATGTCTCAATGCCGCATGTTTTCTGGCAATTGCAGGGCATTCAAAAACCGGTGTACGCAACTCATGACGGCATAGAAGTGGTTGATCACCTCACACTGGGTAAACCGGGCCTGCAATCGCCTGAGGAGTATGAAGGCACAGTTCGCGACCTGGTCACCTTCCTGGATTACCTGGGAGAGCCGGCGAAGGTCAAGCGGAAGAATGTCGGTGTCTGGGTACTGCTGTTCCTGGCGCTGTTTGCATTGATCGCCTATGCCTTGAAGGCAGAATACTGGCGGGATGTGCACTAATCAATTAGGAGAATAATGTGGCAGTTTCAGTTCGAGGTCGTTCGACCATGGCGTTGTATTCATCAGAGACTTCCCTGGATTGTCACCGGGTACGTTTTGTTCTTGCTGAAAAAGGCATCAACGTTGATATCGTGAATGTCTCGGTAGACGAGTCCGCGGCTGCGGACCTGGCTGAGCTCAACCCCTATAACAAGGCGCCGACGCTGGTCGACCGGGACCTGGTGCTTTATGACGCAGGGGTCATCAATGATTACCTGGATGAAAGGTATCCCCATCCGCCGCTGATGCCGGTCGACCCCGTTTCCAGGGCTCAGTTAAGGCTGGTTCACCATCGTATTTTGAAGGATTGGTATTCGCTGGCTTACGAAATAGAGAGCACCACTGGCAAGAAAGCTGAAACGGCCGCCAAGCAACTCAAGGAAGGCATCATCGCTGCGAATGAATTGTTCAAAATGTCGGATTTTGTATTGAGCGACGAATTGAGCCTGGTGGACTGCACGCTTGGCCCGCTGTTATGGCGGTTGTCGCATTACGGCGTTACGCTGGGCAAACCCGGCGCTTCGGTCGAAGCCTACGCTCACCGGATATTTTCGCGAGCGTCTTTCAAGAGCAGCCTGACCCAGGCTGAACGGGACCTGATGCTGGCGGCTTGATCAGAACGGTACCATGAGTGATGAAATGACATCCAACAGGCCCTACCTGTTGAGGGCATTGTACGAATGGATTGCCGATAATGGCATGACGCCCCATATTCTCGTCGAGGCCGGAGCCGATGGCGTGGAGGTGCCTGACCAGGCCATCCAGAAAGGCAAGGTCATACTCAATATCGACAACATCGCGGTGCGGGAACTCGACCTGGGAAATACCTGGTTAACGTTCAAAGCACGCTTTTCCGGCAGTGAACACGACGTGGTTGTTCCAATTGATGCTGTTCTGGCCATTTACGCCAAGGAAAATGGCCAGGGCATGATGTTTTCACTGGAAGATGAAACCGTTCCGCCAACCGATCCGGATTCAGATTCGGACGCCAAGCCTGCCCGGCGCCCGCACCTGAAAATCGTTAAGTAACAACAGGTTTTGCCCCTATCGGTCCTTGCCGGGGTCGATCAGTTGACCGTTGTCGGTCTGGATAATGACCGTTGGGCGTCTTCCCGGTGAAATGAGCACCACGCCGCCTTTCCTGGGCACGCCATTCCGCGCAAATTCGAAACAGTATCTCAAGCCCCAGGCCCGGGTCGGATCTTCTCTTCGCAACTGCACCGATTCGAGCATGACGGTATCGTCAATCAACACCAGTCCGTGTTCCCGACAGGTTACCGATGCCGCCTGGCGAGCCATTTCCTTGCCATGCAAAAGGCGCCACCAACTGATGGCTGCGAAACCTGCGATGACCAGGATCAGGACGCCGGTCACTGGATTTTAGCGCGTCGTGATGAGAGCAGCACATCGGTAGCGCCGGTGCCGCCATCTATCGGGCGGCAGGAAGCAAATGCAATGACGCTGCGATGTTTTCGCAAAACACGGTTGGTCATGATCTTCAATAGCGGCAGGTTCCTGGACCTCAGGCCCTTGCCATGAATGATCCGGACGCAGCCCAGATGGCGGGCGCAGGACTGTTCAATGAAATCCAACAGGACCTTTTGGGCCGTGCTTACATCCATGTGGTGCAGGTCCATTGTGTCCCTGACACTGAACTGTCCACGCCGCAGGCGCTTGAGGAGTTTTTGCTGGTGCCCGGGGCGCAGGTACAGGAGTTCCTCGCCCGTTTCGAGTTCCGTAATGGCACCGTTATCCTCGAGCAGTTCCAGCAGCACTTGCTGATCGTCCTTCTCCCGCTGGACGGCCCGCGGAGGAGTTTTCCTGGGCACCGGCTCGATCCGGTCCTGCGCTTTTAACGGCTCCACGTCCGCCATGGCTTCGCGAAAACTCAGGTCATCGGTATTTTTCTTTTCTGAATCCATTTCAGTCAACCGTTCAAGGCCTTACAATAGCAATTTCCGGATCGGAATGGGCATGCACTTACTAATCAGTAATGACGATGGGATCACAGCGCGAGGTATTCAAGTCCTCTCGGACCGAATGAAAGCGCTCGGCAAAGTGACCATCGTTGCGCCGGACCAGAATCGCAGCGGGGCGAGTAATTCACTGACCCTGGAAGCACCCGTGCGGATTCGGGAAACGGGAGAACGGACCTACAGCGTTAACGGGACGCCGACCGATTGTGTGCACATTGCACTGACCGGTCTTCTTTCCAAAGATCCAGACATGGTTGTGTCCGGAATAAATTCGGGCGCGAATCTGGGTGATGATGTAATCTATTCCGGGACCGTGGCAGCAGCCATGGAGGGACGCTTTCTGGGGCTGCCCGCCATTGCCGTTTCACTGGTTTTCGAAGACCGTCCCAGGCACTATTCTACCGCAGCCGAGGCCGTCGCCCTGTTGATCAAACGTTTGAGAAAAGACCCATTGCCCGCTGATACCATTCTCAATATCAATGTCCCCGATTTGCCCTGGCAGGATATCCAGGGTTTCGAAGTGACCCGGCTGGGGCATCGTCACCGGGCGGAACCGGTGGTGAAGATGACCGATCCCCGCGGTAAACCGATGTACTGGATCGGACCTGCCGGACCCGGCCAGGATGCCGGACCCGGGACCGACTTCGACGCCATCCGCCGCGGGTATATTTCGATAACCCCCATACATGTTGACCTGACTCGTTACCAGGCGCTTGAACAGGTATCCGGTTGGATGTCTGAAATTTCCATCAACGAGATGAAGTCGCCGGAGCGCGAAACATGATCCATGAGCGCAAGCTCAAATCCATCCCAAGGGGGATAGGAATGACTTCGCAGGGAACCCGCGACCGACTGGTCCAACGGCTGCGTAACCATGGTATCGAGGACGAACGGGTGCTCAAGGCAATCGCCCAGATTCCGCGGCACGAATTTGTTGATGAAGCGCTTTCCAGCAGAGCCTATGAGGACACGGCTCTGCCGATCGGCCTGGGCCAGACTATTTCACAGCCCTGGGTAGTGGCAAAAATGACCGAGGCCATACTGGATGGCGGGTCGCCTCAGAAAGTGCTGGAGGTCGGCACCGGCTCGGGTTACCAGGCGGCAATCCTGGCGAGCCTGGTTGGCAGCGTATTCACCGTTGAACGAATCGAGGAGCTGTTGAAGCTGGCCAGAAGGCGTTTTCACAAGCTTGGACTGCACCATGTCTACACCCGCTATGCCGATGGCCACCTGGGCTGGCCAAGCCAGGCGCCGTTCGACGGCATCATCGTTACCGCGGCTGCAACGGGTATTCCGCCGGAACTCATTGAGCAACTCAGGGTGGGCGGTGTGCTGGTTGCGCCAGTGGAGCGGGGCGGTATGCAGCGACTGTTGAAGATCCGCCGCACCGAAGAAGGTTGTGAAGAAGAAGACCTGGGTGGTGTAATCTTCGTCCCCATGCTGAGTGGTCTTACTTGAGATGATTGCCAGGACGATTATGGTTTTGCTGTTACTGGGCGGCCTGCTGGCCGGGTGCTCGGGCTGGAATCCCGAGAATGACAGAGCAGGTGCAAATCAATACCAGAAAACCCCGGACGGCTATTACCGGGTCAGGCGGGGTGACACCTTGTACGGTATCGCCTTCGGGTTCGGCGTGGACTGGAAATCAGTCGCCGCCTGGAACGGTATTCGCGCGCCGTACACCATCTATCCGGATCAACAGCTTCGAATGTCTCCGCCAGCACGATCCTCCCGCCAGAAATCCGCAGGAGCAGGGTCGAGCTCCAATACGACGGTCGTAAAAGCGGCTCCATCGAAAAGTTCAAGCAGTAAAACGGTTGACTACACACCGGAAAAATCCACCCGACCCGTAGCAAAAACAACACCGGCTCCTGAGCCTGCCCTGAAGACGACGACCGCGGCCCAAACCAGCGGGCCGGAAAAGTGGCTATGGCCGGTAGAAGGAAGGATCATCAGCAATTTCAAAACCAATGACCCCTCGCGGAAGGGTATTGATATCGGCGGTAAGGAAGGTCAGCCGGTCGTCGCATCGGCTGGCGGTGAAGTCGTTTACAGTGGCAGCGGTCTGATTGGTTACGGCGAATTGATCATTATCAAGCACAACGAGCAATTGCTCAGCGCCTATGCCCACAACCGCAAGCGGCTGGTTAAGGAAGGGCAGAAAGTTTCCGGCGGCGAACGGATTGCCGAAATGGGCAAGAACGACAGGAGCCAGGCGATGCTGCATTTTGAAATCCGTCTGAATGGCACGCCCCAGGACCCCCTGAAATACCTGCCTGGACGCTGAGAGCTGTGATCCAGTTCCGTTTTTTTCCATGACCCTGGTCAATTAGTCAAGATTTTTTTGCGATTTTGTGCTAGCGTAAGAAGTCCACCTTGTCAACTTTGAATCTTCTGAGGATGACCGGGTATGGAAACGGCGGGGTGGGCCGGTTGTCCGACGCTTTTTTAGCGTGAGGAGGGGGGGATGAATGATGTCCAGGCCGGACACAGGGACGTTTCCGCATCACGCCGGCAGATAGCTGGCAAAACCGCACCGTCCGTCAGTCCTGCACCGGCTGCTCCTGCTCGTGCTTCCCATGGCCATGACGTCACCCGCATTTATCTGAGTGAAATTGGCAAATCCCGTTTATTGACCGCAGAGGAAGAGATTTCTCTGACGCGCGCAGCCAGGAAGGGCTGCCTGGCCAGCAGGCAACGCATGATTGAGTCCAATTTGCGGCTCGTGGTCAATGTCGCGCGGGCTTATGTCAAGCGTGGTCTTCCCCTGCTGGATCTTGTCGAAGAGGGCAACCTGGGATTGATTCGCGCCGTTGAGAAATTCGATCCGGACAGGGGTTGCCGCTTCTCTACTTATTCAACCTGGTGGATACGGCAATCAGTGGAGCGGGCCATCATGAACCAGTGCCGCACCGTGAGGTTGCCGATTCATGTCATTCGAGAACTGACTGTCTACCTGAGGGCGTCCAGGCAGCTCGAACAACAGCTGAACCGCAGACCCACCGCCGAAGAAGTCGCGCATGAGCTGGATACGAATCCGGCAAATGTAGAACGCCTTTTTAGACTGAATGAACCGGTCACTTCCGCTGATGACCCCGGCAGGAACCCTACCGGCCGGCCCATGTTGGATTCTGTCGTGGATGAAAACTGCGGCAACCCCGAAAGCTGTTACGCAGATGTTGCAGCGGAACGCCTGTTGAGCGGCTGGCTCGACCAGTTATCGACGCAGCAGCGCGATGTCATCGAACATCGCTATGGGTTGCACGGTCGTGGCAAAAAAACACTCGAACAGGTCGGCAACCTTCTCGGTGTGACTCGCGAGCGGGTTCGCCAGGTGCAGCTCGCGGCGTTGGCCCGGTTAAGGGCGATCTCCAGGGGCGAAGGTTTTCAGGAGTTGCCGTTCGGGGACTGAACCGGAATCAGCATCGCAGCCACGTTGCGAAATTCGGAAACCAGCACATTGAAGGTGCGGCAGGCCGCATCCGTCGTCATGACCTCCAGGCCGATGTTTCTGCTGTAAAAGAACATCATCTGCTGCGGGTGAAGGAATCTCTGCCGGGCGCCGGTGCCAATCAGCACGACTTCAGGCTGGAGTTCCAGGACTGTTTCGAGATCCTGCTCGTTGATGCGCTCTATGCTGGTGACAGGCCAATCCGGGATTATCTGATCTGCATTCAGGATGAACGGTTCAAGAAAAAAATCCTCACCCACCTGGATGCCTTTTTCCGTGACTGAGCGGATAAAGTGGTAATCACCCGGTTGCTCCAGTATCAGGTCCATCAGCGAAATCAGCCAGGGAGGTCGACGACCGGTTTCTCAGGATTACGCCGATAGAAGCAGGCGACCTGTCCGATCGTCTGGACGGTTTCAGCTGCAAATGACTGCTCGATCTGGCTGATCCAGCCGGCGCGGGTATCCCGGTCGGCTTTCAGCTTGATCTTGACCAGTTCGTGGTGGTCCAGCGCAATTTCAATTTCAGCGCTGACGTTTTCGCTCAGGCCCTTGTCTCCAACCATCACCACAGGCTTGAGTGTGTGGCAAAGGCCACGCAGAAATCTGAGCTGACGGTTACTGAGCGACATAATCATCTCCTGATGACGTAAACTGGTCACGGGTTCAAGCCGCGCATTTTAGCACGCAGAGGATCTTCCGGAATGGCGAGAAGCAAAAGCAGTAGCCGGTGGTTATCAGAACACTTTGATGACCACTATGTCAAAATGGCGCAAAGCAAGGGGTTGCGATCCCGTTCCGCATTCAAGTTACTGGAGTTGCAGGAAAAGTATGATCTGATCAAGCCGGGGATGGTGGTCGTCGACCTCGGTGCGGCTCCCGGGGGCTGGTGCCAGGTGGTGCAGCCACTGCTGGGTGAGCATGGCCGGGTCCTTGCACTGGATATCCTGGAAATGGACGCAATTCATGGCGTCGAGTTCATCCAGGGTGATTTCACGGAAGATGAGCCGCTTGCCGCGCTGGAGGCTGCGCTCGGAGGTCAATCGGTTGATCTTGTGTTGTCGGATATGGCCCCCAATATGAGTGGGATGGCCACCATCGATCAGGCCAAGGCGATGTATCTCGCGGAGTTGGCGCTGGACTTTGTTCGCGCGCACTTGAAACCTGGCGGTGATTTTGTGGTCAAGTTATTTCAGGGAACGGATTTTGACACATATGTGCGGGAAGTCCGGTCTATGTTTGGGAAGGTACAGGTAAGAAAACCGAAAGCTTCGAGGCCGAGGAGCCGGGAAGTGTATTTACTGGCCCGCAATCGCCAAGTCGAGTAGATTGGTGCTGCACGCTATTGAGGACATGATTTGAACGATCTAGCCAAGAACTTGTTGACCTGGGCGATCATCGCCATCGTACTGGTTTCGATATTCAACCACTATGCCAGTGTTGGCACAGTGCCTGACTCGCTTTCCTATTCTGAATTCTTGCAAAACGTTAAGAACGGACAGGTTGCGCAGGTGAATATCCAAAGCAACGCGGCCGGCAACAACATCAGCGGTACCAGCGTGGACGGTGGAGAATTCCAGACCTTCGGGCCGCCCGATCCCAAGTTGGTCGATGACCTGGTCGAAAACAAGGTGGAAATTACCGCGGAACCGCCGGCAGAGCGATCCGTGTTCGTGGACCTGATCCTGGGCATTGCTCCAATCTTGCTGTTGATCGGTGTCTGGGTTTATTTCATGCGCCAGATGCAGGGCGGCGGGGCGGGCCGTGGCGCCATGTCTTTCGGAAAAAGCCGGGCCAAGCTGCAGGGTGAGGACCAGGTCAAAGTGACCTTTGCCGATGTGGCAGGGGTCGAAGAAGCGAAGGAAGAGGTCGGGGAGCTGGTCGAGTTTCTGCGTAATCCCGGAAAATTCCAGAAACTGGGCGGTCATATACCACGCGGTGTCCTGATGGTTGGCTCGCCCGGAACGGGTAAGACATTGCTGGCCAGGGCCATAGCAGGCGAAGCCAAGGTTCCGTTCTTCTCGATATCAGGTTCGGATTTTGTCGAAATGTTTGTAGGCGTGGGCGCATCCCGGGTCAGGGACATGTTCGACCAGGCCAAGAAGCATGCACCCTGTATCATTTTTATCGATGAAATTGACGCGGTTGGCCGGCATCGCGGTGCGGGCCTCGGCGGGGGTCATGACGAACGTGAGCAGACTTTGAATCAGTTACTGGTCGAGATGGATGGTTTTGAGGGCGGTGAAGGCGTCATCGTGATCGCTGCCACCAACCGTCCCGACGTGTTGGATCCTGCACTGTTGCGACCGGGCCGCTTTGACCGGCAGGTGGTAGTTCCGCTGCCGGATATCCAGGGTCGTGAAGCAATCCTGAAAGTTCATATGCGTAAAGTGCCGATTGGTGAAGATGTGAATGCCAAGGTGATTGCGCGCGGTACGCCCGGTTTCTCAGGAGCCGATCTGGCCAACCTGGTCAACGAGGCGGCATTGTTCGCAGCGAGGGATAACGCCAAGCTCGTGTCCCAGGATCATCTGGACCGGGCCAAGGACAAAATCATGATGGGCGCCGAAAGGCGGTCCATGGTGATGTCTGAAAAAGAGAAAAAGCTCACCGCCTATCATGAGGCCGGCCACGCTATTGTAGGACGCCTGGTGCCCGAGCATGACCCGGTTTACAAAGTCACCATCATTCCCCGGGGACGCGCTCTGGGAGTCACAATGTTTCTGCCCGAGCAGGACAAATACAGTATTTCGCGTCTGCAGCTGGACAGTCAGCTGGCCAGCCTGTTCGGCGGCCGGGTGGCGGAAGAACTGATATTCGGAACAGAAAACGTAACAACGGGTGCGTCGAACGACATCGAGCGTGCCACGTCAATCGCACGCAACATGGTGACCAAGTGGGGATTGACCGAAAAGCTCGGGCCCCTGACCTACTCGGAAGATGAGGATGAAGTGTTCCTTGGCCGTTCAGTAACACAGCACAAGCACGTGTCCGACGATACAGCCCGGCTGATTGACATTGAAGTACGCGAAATCATCGACCATGCGCACGGCAGGGCGAAACAATTGCTGGAGACCCATTCTGACCGGCTGCACCTGATGGCAGACGCCCTGATGAAGTATGAGACCATCGACAGCAAACAGATCGACCAGATCATGGACGGCCACGAGCCGGATCCACCCAGCGGCTGGCAGGAAAGCGAATCTGAACCTGAATCTTCTGAGACTGTTGAGGACGCCGGCGATTCCAGCGGCCACAATCCGATTGGCGGTCCGGCGGAGCAGGTATAAGAGTTTCGCTACCTTGCAGACAGGAAGCCCCCTCAGCGGTTAAAATCGGGCGATGAGCCTAAAGTATTTTGGAACCGACGGAGTCCGAGGCCGGGTGGGCGTGCATCCGATCACGGCGGACTGGATTTTGAGATTGGGCCGGGCAGCCGGTATTGTCCTGGCGGGAAATGACAAGCGGGGAGTCGTCATCGGCAAAGATACCCGCGTTTCCGGTTACATGTTCGAATCAGCGCTGGAAGCCGGCCTGGCGGCAGCTGGAGCGAATGTCCTGCTGCTGGGACCGATGCCCACACCCGCCGTAGCCTACCTGACGCGAACTCTATATGCCTGCGCGGGCATCGTCATTTCTGCATCCCATAACCCTTACGAAGACAACGGCATCAAGTTTTTTTCAGCGGACGGAGAAAAACTTCCGGACGCAGTCGAACAGGCGATTGAGGACGAACTGGAACAGCCCTTCGTTACAGTGGGTTCGGAAAAGATGGGCAAAGCCAACCGCGTCGATGACGCCGCCGGCCGCTATATCGAGTTTTGCAAGGGCACCATGCCGTTCGGGACTTTGCTCAGCGGCATACGGGTGGCGCTGGACTGTGCTAACGGCTCCACCTATAAAGTGGCGCCGGCGGTGCTGCGGGAACTGGGCGCCAAGGTGCATGTCATCGGCAACACCCCTGACGGCATGAATATCAATGATGGCTGTGGCTCAACCCAGCCTGCCGCGCTGCAGCAGCACGTTACCCGCTGTGGCGCGGACCTTGGGATTGCGCTCGACGGTGACGGTGACCGGGTGGTATTCGCGGACAGTGAAGGCAAGCTGGTGGACGGTGACGAGTTACTCTACATCATCGCCCGCTACCGCAAGGCTCAAGGTACGCTGACCGGTGGCGTGGTGGGCACCGTGATGACCAATTTTGGCCTCGAAATGGCATTGGCCGATCTCGATATTCCGTTTGTACGGACGCCGGTCGGAGACCGGCACATCCACCGCGCCCTGGTGGAAAGAGGCTGGACACTCGGAGGCGAAGCCTCGGGGCACCTGCTGTCCCTGGACCGGACCAGTACGGGCGACGGCATCGTCAGTGCGCTGCAGGTTCTGGAGATTATGGCCCGATCCGGAAAGAGCCTGGAGGAACTGCGTTCCGGCATGCAGAAATTCCCCCAGATCATGATCAACGTTCCTGTTTCGCCTTCAGCACGGGAACAATTCAGTGATTCCAAGCCCATTAACCAGGCGTTGCGCGAGGTCGAGGCGGAGCTGAATGGCAAAGGACGGGTCATTCTCAGGCCCTCGGGCACTGAACCCCTGATTCGGGTCACGCTGGAAGGTTCCGATTCGACGCAGGTGGAACGCCTGGCCAACCAGCTGGCGGCTACCGTCCGGGCGGAACTGGGCAGCTGACGGTCATTTCGGTGCAGCCTGGAATTCCTGTCCTTGACCTGGGCCGCTTCGATACTGATCTGGAAGGGCTGGTCTCAGAGGCGGGCGATGCCTATCGTGAATACGGTTTCTGCGGATTTACCCGGCATGGCCTGCCGGACCTGGTAATTGAAGAAGCGTACCGCGTTTTCCGCGCGTTTTTTGATTTGCCCGCGGAACTAAAAAATCGTTACCGCTCCGGTGCGGGTGGCCAAAGAGGATACACGCCATTCGGAATCGAGCAGGCGCGTGATCAAACCATCCCGGACCTCAAGGAATTCTGGCATACCGGCAGAGAAATTGGCGCGGACAATCCGTGGCCGGATATC
>JAOUCS010000213.1 GCA_029859645.1 Lysobacterales bacterium
GTTACATCGCAAGACCGGCGGTGTCCACCCAACGCTTATCATTGACCCGCAACGGTCAGGTACGTTATGAACTGAAAACACCCTATCGCAACGGCACAACTCACGTCATATTTGAACCTTTGGATTTTATCTCCAGGCTGGTTGCTTTGATTCCCAAACCCAGAGTCAACCTCACTCGTTTCCATGGAGTATTTGCACCCAATAGCCGCTATCGTGCAATGGTGACACCCTCTAAACGGGGCAAAGGCAGAAAAACCAAGACAGCAAATGACAAACAAGATCAAACCCCGGCCGA
Organism: Lysobacterales bacterium; assembly: GCA_029859645.1. Lineage (GTDB taxonomy): Bacteria > Pseudomonadota > Gammaproteobacteria > Xanthomonadales > SZUA-36 > JAHEFT01. The sequence continues at coordinate 296 of JAOUCS010000213.1, forward strand.
GCGTCATGCTGCAATGACTTGGGCACAACGCTTGAAACGCGTGTTTGACATCGATATTGATACTTGCTGCGAATGCGGCGGTGATGTCAAGATCATTGCCAGCATCGAAGATCCTGTAGTGATCAGGATGATACTTGCTCACTTGGATAAAAAAGGTGTAATTGCTGCTGACAGTCTGTTGCCGGATTGTAGGGCTTCGCCAGACCCACCAACTGGTTTGTTGGTCTGAGAGAATGAACCCAACCCTGGTTCTGACTTACCGCCTCCAACCCTGGTAGCGGCAGGGTTCTCTTCGCCCAGATGTCGGAGTTGAGGTGAAATGGAATGGTAAGAAGCTAGAATCCAGCCTTCACCGAGCAACTGGCGCGATAATTCGCTGTAATTCGGGCAAAATATTGACGAAAAGTGAGGTTCAGTACATTCGGGTTTCTGGCACTATAGCTTTAATGCTGACTATACTCGCGAATGCGGCGGTGACGTCAGGATCATCGCCAGCATAGAAGACCCGGCAGTGATTCAGGAAATACTTGCCCACCTGGACAATACAGCAAGGTCAGCGGTGGCGGCACTTTTGCCGGATTGCCGGTCCTCGCCAAGCCTGCCTGCCGGGTGATTCGACTGAGGAAACAAACTCAATCATGGCACAGATTTGCTGTTCCCACTTTGGTAATGGTATGGCTGATATCGTCCCGGGTTCAGGAATTGGCGAAAAACACCGTGGTATCGGGTCACTACTCAGTTCTGAGCGCGCAAAATTGACCAGCTTGCGAGCCATTTCAACTGAGTGATGCGTGTGAACAGCTGTTTGGTACTTTGAGATTTGGGTGAATATAGCGTTTGTCTTTCCTATACTCATTATCGATGGTTTGGCGTCCGCTTCTGGCCGCTCTCTGATCTGAGCGGCCGTTTTCATCTAACTTCCGTAAGGTGCCGGCAAGCGGAATTAGACTTAGTTTGACGCCTGACAGCAGCTACCGACCCACATGAGTGATCCCTGCAGGCACACGTTGGTGTGGATTGGACATCTGGACATGCCCAACACTTGGCTTTCACAGCCGTGAACGCATGATCATGGCGACCGGGATGTACAAGAGCCAAGCCAGGTTCCAGACGAGGGCATCCACAAAGGCCAGGGGCAGCGTGATCAACGCGACTGCCGGTTCGGCATGGGCCTCGATGTACGTCTTTTTCATCTGTTCCGAAGTAATTCCGGGGCGCACGAGTCCTCGCTTGCTGGCGTAGCGCCAGCCAGCCGAGCCACAAAGCCCGGTTAAGAGAAGGGCCAGGCTCTCACCCACCCGGGCGCTGGCGGGCTCAATTTCACCCGATACCCGCACGACATAAAGCAGCATCAGAACGAAAAACACCTGTGTGATTGCGAAAGTTATGTGGATGCCGTTTGTGCGCTCAAGGTGATTAAGCAGTTGATTACTGCGAATCCAGTAAAGGATCAGGAACACCAGTCCAACCAGCACGCCAGCCAGGTTTTCGCCATGCTCTGCAAACAGTTCCAACAGCCAGACAGCCCCACTTCTTTTGCTCTCGGACGGTACGGGAAGCCATTGAATCACGAGGACCAGCCCGATGGCGTAAACCACATCGGTCAGGGTCATCAGGCGCTTCAGCGCTCTTTCGTCACTTTTGGATTCCAATTTTGAAGACATTGCGTTCTCCGACAGGCACCAGGACCCTTGCATACGCTTGCAGGACCCTCAGACGGTATAAGATGGCTTCCCGGTCATTCAGCGGAAATCATCAGGTCCATATTCTGTTTCAAAACAACCAGACTTTGATCGCTCAGGTCAAAAATGCTGGTCATCGGACGGTCCAGATCGGTGATCAGCATCATGACCACACTGAATGCAACCGCCAGTGTGTAAGTGGCGATCGGGCTGCGCCGACCGGTCATCCCGGCGTGATAGCCCATGACCAGCATGCCCAGCATCGCGGTGAAATACAGCGCTACCCACACTACCCAGGATATCCGATTGGCCAACTCGGCCTGCAGCCGCGCATTGTGTATGTCGATGATCCCGACCACTGCGGATCCGAAGGCACTGCCCGCGCGCACCGCAGTCAAGCCGTTTGGCGACATGTGCCGCTGTTTCAGAGACAGGGTCCAGAGTGTGCGCTGCAGGTTCTGCGACTGCTCGATAAGTGTCGCCACTTCGTCCCATCTTGACGGATCGTTGGTCTGCTCCAGGAGCAGCCGCAGACTGACATAGTCACGCAAATGGCTGCGGGCCCGGGTCCGGTCCGGCTCATCCAGGTAATCGGCAAACAGAAAAGCGTTGTGTATCACCCTTGCTTCTTCCGCCAGGTTCGACACGCGTGTTTCGAAGTGGTTTTGTGCCGTGGCGAAGGCAAATGCCATCATGAACGCGATCAATCCCAGAATGGCACCCATGATGGCCCTGACCTGGGTTGACTGGGCCTTGTAATGTTTACCCTGGTGCCGCGAGCCCAGGCGAAATCCGGCTTCGATGAATAGGATGAAAATCGCGACCGCGGCCACGAAAAGAAGGACCAGGGGGTAGGGATCCAAGGCTGGCGCATTTCGGACAGCGGCGGTTGCCAGGTTCATTTCACTCTCGCATATCGGAACGGATCGTTCAGCCTTCTAAATTATAGTACTCAGCTTCAGGACTTATGTCATGGCTTGGAAACCGCACTCCGTTTATTGTCAGGCAGGATTTCGACGTTTTGGGTACGTGAAAATGGCAATTCCCAGACTATTGCTGGTCCTTGCAATGGTGGCAACTCTGGTATTCGAGCCGTCATACGCCCAGGGCACCTCGATTCCAGGCGATGGCCAAACTGAAGAAGAGCAATCAGCATTAGCCGCAGAAACAGCAGAAACAGCAGAAACAGCAGAAACGAGCGGTTTCGAGCGCCCCGAAGATCAGAGGCTGGCCAGCGGCACGCGGTCGGTCGGCAAGTGGCTTGCAGACCGGGGAGTCAATGACCCGAGACCTATT
>JAOUCS010000214.1 GCA_029859645.1 Lysobacterales bacterium
AAGCCAACCAATAAAGGGGTCGGATCCAACTTTTCAATGTCCGCATTCTGGCCGCTTGCAGCCAATCAGAATGAATTGATGCCAATGGCTGCTGTGGGTCGTTTGCAGCCATCAGGGACTCTGAATGGCCTGATTCTGCTTTCAGGCGCATAAGAGAACTCCCCTGGGTATGAATCTCAGGGGACTTAAGTTCTCAGAGCGGCCAAAAGCAGTCTTGTCAACCGCTACCGCCGTTTCAGGTTTTAAGCGTCTATTCGCCCCTTAATCCCCCGCAACCGCCTCCAACCCCGGCCGGCAGCGCTGCTTCCGCCGGCCCCTGAAAAAGCGATTTCCGGGCACTTAACCGGATTTCCTCAGCGCCGGCTTCGGCATCGTCCACTCGCCTTTCATGATCTGCGGCTGCGGAAGGTAGTAGCGTGCGGCCACGTCGAACGGCCCGGCGGGAACCTCCAGGCAGTTCACGTCGCCGTCCTCGCACTTGACCTTGAAGCGGAAGGTGTAGCTGCCATCCTTGTTCCTGACGGCGGTCGTGTTGTTGATGTGATAGCGGTCGTCGTCGTTGGGGTGGAGGCGACCGGTGGTCGAGTCGTAAGCGGTGATTGACCAAAAGGCCTTGACCGGAGGCGCCTCCGTCACCAGCACGTATTCGCCCTTCGAGCCTTCGAGGGTCGCACCGGACGCGTCGGTAAACATCGAATCGTAGGCACTGTGGGAGGTCGCGGGTCCGCCCCAACCCACCTTGGTGCCGGCGGAGTGGTAGAGATAGGGGACATCCCTGCCGGGTTCCTGGCCTGGTCCGACGATCATCTTGGAAAACGGCACGGACCTCGCCGTCTCGTCCATGCGCTTGTTGGCTTCCTGCGCAACCTGCTCGTCGAAACCGCTCAGGAGGTCGACTGCGGGCATCTCGCGGATGGTCGGCCCTTCAATCGTGATGCCGTCGAAAACGGCTTGGGCGCCCGCCATGTCGGCCGCATCAGTCGAATCCTTTACTTCGATCCGAGTGACGACCGCAGACAATAGCGACGGCACTTCAACGGCCTCACCCGTGATGGTCTCGGGTTTCATACCATGATAGAGCGTATAGCTGCCAGACGGACCGATGATGTTGCGGTAATTCGCGTTCCGGTCATCCTGCAGCTGAAATGAGCTGAATCGCTCGTTCGAAGGAGAATCCGAGCGCAGCACCACCGGCCCATCCCCGAGGTATATGAACGCCGTCTTGTAGAGGGTGTCATTGTTGACCCGGACGATCGTGTCCTCACCTGCCTTGAGCAGTTCCCGTGACGCCTGGCCCCATTGATTCAGCTTTCCGGCATCTCCCCCCGTGAGCCGCATGGCGTATTCAAAAGTCTCCTGGTAGGGAAACTCTTGAATGTAGTTCTCTACCTGTTTCTCGAAGTCATCGGTTGAGGCGAAGATTACCGGCGAAAAGGCAGCAATCATGATGCCGCACGCTGTAATCACGAGGGCTCGATAGATGTTCTTTATTGTCAGCATCTTCATTCTCCGAATTCATATATTCAGGCGCTGTCGTTCGCACCTGACCATCTACTAGGGGAACAACACTTGTCGTTTCAATTCACGCGCACCACGCCTGGCATGGCGTAGCTGGCGTCGATCAGGGGCGTGGCAGGGCCGTAGAAACGCGCGGTGAAGCGGAAGCCGTCCTTTGGTGCGGGCAGCCAGTTCTGGCGCTGTTTCGGGTCGGTCGGCTCGTCGTGCTGGACATAAATCACCAGCTTGTCGTCCGCGGTGTGCAGCTGGCCGCGCTCGAGCATGAAGCTGTTTAGCGAATACCGGTCGATCGGGTTATCGTAGAAATAGCCCTCGGTATCGTAGAGCGGCATTTCCCAGAACTCGGTCACCGGCGGCATGTCGCTAAGGTCGAACGTGATCGTGTAGCGGTGCTCGCCCGAGAGCGGCCGGCCATCGGCATCGTCCCAGCAGTTTGCGGCCGTATGCGACCGGGAGGGAACGGGGGCGAGAACAGCCTGCAACCCGGCCCATGCCCGCCACTGCCAGTTGGTGTCCTTGTAGCCAAGGTCGGTGTCGAACTTCCAGCCATTCCGGCCTTCGGTGAAGTTCGCGGACATGCCGTCCAGCACTTCCTTCTTGCCCTCCTCGATCCCCGCCTCCACCGCGGCCGCGATCTCGGGTGTCAATCCGGCGGGATCGAAGGGCGCGCCGGCCTTCAGGCCCAGGCGTTCGAAGCGCGCGATCGCAGTGATCTCTTTATGCCCGTCCGTCTGTTTGGTGAAACTGGGATCGTTCAGCACCAGGCTGACCCAGCGCAGGTAGTCCACGCCGGTGAGCTTGCCCGGTTCACGGACATTCTCCATGCCCGGATAGGTGGGATAGTCGGCCTTGGTCAGCGGCACATCCTCGGCCCTCACCTCTTTGCGTCCGGCAGCCAGCCACTGGCTGAGGGACATGGCCGTGATGCGGTCCTGGATGCCGTTGACGATCCGGACCTCTTCCTCCGTATCGTCGGTGAGCGCGACGCGCGCCAGGACGCCGGCAAAGTCGGACTGGGACTGCACGATGTCGGCCCCGACGAACCCGTCGGGCAACTCGCCGCTCCAGTTCGGGCCGATCAGCAAGCGCCGAACGGGGCCGGGCGCATTGAACTGGCTGCCGATCATATGCCACCAGCGCGCGTAGTTATCGTGAAGCTGGACGCTCCAGTAATGATCCTCGATTTCTGGGACCACAATGACCGCGGGTTCCTTTGACAGATCAAACATGCCCACGCCATAGAGCGTGGTGGCATTGGGTGTGGTAGCGACGCGCGGCAAGGCCTTCATGGGTTCGCGAAACCAACTCAGGCGGTTGATGCCCGCAGCGCGCGGGTTCAGTTCATTCTGCGCGAAGTTGAAGCGCAGGTGGTAGATAGCCACCGGATGCATGCCCCACAGAAATGCTTCCTTGGCGATTTCCTTCGCCTCGGCGGGAGTGAGTGTCTCATCGGCGCTGGTTCCCGCCAGCGGCGTGAGAATAATTGCGACGAGCAAGACCGCATGGATCAGGGTTGTTTTCATTTTCATTATGTCATTTCCTTTCGATAACGGCTGGCGAATCGGCGACCTGCTGCCCACCGCCAGCACGGCACGCCCCGCCAATCACTGGCTTTTCCTGACTCGCGTCAAAGACGGTTATGCGGAGCGCAACCGGCAGCGTCCGTGCCGACTGTTGTATAGATGCGATTCATTGGAGTATACGCCTGAAAAAAAAGCAATTTTGGGGCAACA
>JAOUCS010000215.1 GCA_029859645.1 Lysobacterales bacterium
GGGGATGACCCGCGATGAGCTGGGCCTGGCTTTGCAGCGGCACGCGACCAGCAAGATCGGCAGCATGGATGACCTGGAACATGTCGCAACGATGGGGTTTCGGGGTGAGGCATTGCCGAGTATCGCCTCGGTGGCCCGGCTGGACCTGTCGGCCCGGCATGCCAGCGAGGAACACGGCTGGTCGGTCAGGGTCCGCCGTGGTGAACTGTCTGCCCCGGAGCCGGATGCGGTGCAGGCCGGCACCCGGGTCAGCGTCGAGGACCTGTTTTACAATGTTCCGGCCCGGCGCAAGTTCCTGCGCGCGGAGCGAACCGAGTTCAATCACGTTGACCTGTTGTTACGGCGCTTCGCGCTGGCGCGCTTCGATGTCGGTTTCGAACTGGAGCACAACGGTAAGACCGTCAGCGCGTTGCCGCCTGCGAGTGAGGATGAAGCCCGCAAGCGGCGGCTGCAGCGCGTGATGGGTAAAGATTTTCTCGACCACCTGGTGGCGATCGACCAGCAACGCGGCGGTATCTCACTGCAGGGCTGGGTCGCCGAGCCCCGCTACAATCGGGCCCAGGCCGACCGGCAGTTCTTCTTCGTCAACGGCAGGGCTGTGCGCGACCGGGTGATCGCCCACGCGGTGCGCTCTGCTTTCAAGGATGTGCTTTATCATGGCCGCCATCCCGCCTTTGTGCTGTATCTTGCACTTCCGCCCGAGGCGGTCGATGTGAACGTGCACCCGCAGAAGCATGAAGTGCGTTTCAGGGACGCACGGATGGTTCACGATTTTCTGTTTTCTTCGCTGCACCGGGCGCTGGCCGATGCGGGCGCCGGCTCGCTGCGCCCGGGGGCGGGTCTCGAACAGGGAGTCCAGCAGGGACCCGTTTCCCAGGGCTATAGCGGGGGTGGTAACGGGGCAGCGTCCGCCCGGACCGGCCAGGCTTTCGGGCATTCGTCGGGGCAGCACGGCATGTCACTGCCGGTCAGCGAGCAAATCAGTGCCTATGCCACAGTCCTGCGGGCGAACCAAGCGGCCGGCGATTCGGAGTCGCGCGAAATCCCGCCGCTGGGTTTTGCGATGGCCCAGTTGCACGGCGTGTACATCCTGTCCCAAAACGAGCAGGGCCTGGTGTTGACGGACATGCATGCGGCGCATGAGCGCATCACTTATGAACAACTGAAAATCCGCTACAGCGATGAGGGCATCACCGGGCAGCGACTGCTGGTGCCGCTTGATGTGCAGCTGAGCGAGGCCGAGGCGGATCTTGTCGCTGAACGGCAGCAGGAACTGGCCAGCCTGGGTCTGCTGGTGGATCGGGCTGGGCCGGAAAGCGTCCTGGTCCGCGAAGTGCCGGCGCTGCTGGCCCGGTCTGATCCCGCTCAATTGCTGCGGGATGTGTTGTCGGACCTGGGCAGCATGGGTCGCAGTGAACGGATCGAAACCGAGACCCATGAAATCCTGTCGACCATGGCCTGTCATGGCTCAGTGCGGGCCAACCGTATATTGACCCTGGCCGAGATGGACGCCCTGCTGCGCGACATGGAACGTACTGAGCGTTCCGGCCATTGCAACCACGGGCGCCCCACCTGGGTCCAGCTGGACATGGCCACGCTGGACCGGTTGTTCCTGCGCGGTCGCTGATGCCGGATTCCTCATTACATCCTCCCGCCCTGTTCCTGATGGGCCCCACCGCTTCAGGCAAAACCCAGTTAGCGATTGAACTGCGGCAGCAGTTCCCGGTGGACATCATCAGCGTGGATTCGGCCCTGGTATACCGCGGAATGGATATCGGAACGGCAAAGCCGGACAAGGATACGCTGCGCATCGCACCGCACGCCCTGATCGATATCCGTGACCCGTCCGAGAGCTATTCGGCGGCGGAGTTCCGGCAGGACGCGCTGGCGGAGATGGCGGGCATGACCTCACGGGGCCGGATACCGCTGCTGGTGGGCGGCACCATGTTGTATTTCAAAGCGCTGTCACAGGGCCTGGCTCGGCTGCCATCCGCCAGCCCGGACTTGCGCCGTGAGATCGAGGATAAAGCCCGGCAGCAGGGCTGGTCCGAATTACACAGGGAGTTGGCCGAAAAAGACCCGGAAATCGCAGAACGTATTCACCCCAACGATCCGCAGCGCATCTCACGCGCACTCGAGGTGATTGAGCTGACGGGACAGAAAATGAGTTTGCTGCTGAAAAAGCAGGCTGAGCAGGCGCTGGCATACCGCGTTTTGCGCATCATAGCCTGTCCGCAACCGCGTTCCGTGATCCATCAGCGCATTGAAATGCGCTTCCGGCAAATGCTGGACGAGGGTTTTATGGAAGAGATGAAAGGCCTTTTTCGGCGGGGTGACCTGAGCCCGGATATGCCGTCGATGAGATGCGTCGGATACCGCCAGGCGTGGAGCTTTCTGGAGGCTGAGATCAGCTTTGACCAAATGCGTGAAAAAGCCCTTGCGGCAACGCGTCAGCTGGCCAAACGGCAACTGACCTGGTTGAGGCAGGAAACCAACGCTATGTGGTATGATTCAACTGTGGAAAAAGAGAAGGAACAGGTGTTCAGGGAAGTTGAAAAATTCCTTGAAAATTAGCCTGGACGCACTTAGATAAACGAAGTCCCGTTATTCTTGGCTGGAAAAAGCGGGCGAAACAAACAATAAAGGAGAGCGGACATGTCAAAAGGTCAGTCCTTACAAGAGCCATTTCTCAACGCTTTGCGCCGTGAGCGTGTACCTGTGTCCATTTATCTTGTCAACGGAATCAAGCTGCAAGGGCAGATTGAGTCTTTTGACCAGTTCGTCGTATTGCTGAAAAATTCGGTTAGCCAGATGATTTATAAACACGCAATTTCTACTGTTGTTCCTGCCCGGAACGTGCGCGTGTTTGAAGAGGAAGAGGGTTAAAGGGTTGCTGAGGAGCGATTTTGTTTGATCGCGCCGAGCGCGGTGATCGCGCTGTCATTCTCCATCCCGAATTCAGGTTAACCGGACCTGATGCCCTGGATGAGTTCCAGGAACTGGCCCGATCCGCGGGCGCAGAAATCGCCGGAGTCGTTACCGCCCCGCGGGACCGTCCCGATGCCCGCTATTATGTCGGCAGCGGAAAAATCGAAGAACTGGCGGAACTCGTTGAATCAACCGGCGCCGACCTGGTGCTCGTCAGCCAGTCGCTCAGCGCCGTCCAGGAACGAAACATCGAGAAAAGCTGTAACTGCCGGGTGCTGGACCGGGCGACGCTGATCCTGGACATCTTT
>JAOUCS010000111.1 GCA_029859645.1 Lysobacterales bacterium
ATACCACCAGCAACGCTTCGGATTCGTCAAGCGCCTGTTCAATGCTCTGCGACAGTGACTCGGCAGTAGCCAAATCGTCACGGTCCCGAAAAACTGGTCGGATCTTACCCGTTTTGAGCGCTGGATTTTCTCTTTGTAAATGCTCCGCTACCCGATAGCTTTCCAGTTTTTTATGCAACCGGTTGGCCAGGCGCGTGTCTCGGTGCGAATAGCTGATGAAGGCGCGGTATCGAAGTGAAGTGCTCATTGAATGGCGCCGGGCTAGTCGGCTACTCCTTTTACATGGAACAGTGGGAAGGTGCCAAACTTCTTGGCCAGCGGAACCCGGCCGACGTACTCGCAAACGTAGGAATCGACGCCAGCACTGGCCGATAATGCCGCGAATGATTCGCTGGCATAAACCTCTCCAGGCGGCGTGATCGGTTCGATCCTGGCAGCCTGGCTGATGTGATGGCCAAAATAGTTGATTCTGCCCAGGACCGGGTCAAACAGGGCACTGGCTGGAGCGGAATGGAGCGCAATACGCATGTTGAGCGAGTCAGGCAACATCACTTCTTCCCAGTCGCTGGCGTAGATGAAATTTCGGAGTTCGAGCGCGAACTCACCCAGTTTTTCAACGGACTTGAAGACTACAAAAATGGCATCCCCCCAAGTGTTGATAAAAGTCATTTCATCTTCATAGCGATTAGAAAGCTTCCGGATTCCTGCCAGGAAGTGCTTCACGTAGGGATCAATTTGCGGGTCCTTTAACTTGCTGAAACCGACGACATCGGCAAACAAGACAGAGACCAGCGTTCTGGCTGGAGTTTCGCACTCGGGCACTGCCATCTGTTTAACCGGCCTGCCCACATTGATCACGCTCAAATCTTCTCTTCTTTGCTGCCAGTGGCTGACGATCTCGGATGTTCCTCCTTTGCGCCAGGAATCAGAGCCGTCCCAGACTGCGAGGCAGCAGGTTTCTGTTTCAAGCGCCCGGGCGCGCAGCATCGCAGCCCCGTCCAGGTACCGGTTGGTATAAGTAAAAGCGATCGCCCCGGGAGCCGATGCGTCATCGTCCAGGTTGATGACTTTGCTCGCCGATGCCAGGACATTTTCGAAGCGCCGCTCCCAATCGGGGCCGGCAAAACTGACGCTGGATTTTCGGAAGTTTTCGGGTGAGAACGGCAATACGATTATCGACTCGACCCCCCTCCTGTTCGCTTCCTCCAGGAACAGGATATCAGACCCGCAAGCGGCGCTGGAATATGTGATTCCAATTTGATTCGAATCAAAAAACTGGCTGATTTCGGACTGCACCCTTTTGATATCTGCCGCTTGAAACCGCGGGGTTTGCCGGCCCTCCCTGTCCAGCATGTGGCCACTGAACACGCACACCTTGGGGACATTGAATACGGCATCCAGCGCTTCGGGATCAAATCCGCAATGTTCAAGCGCCAGCCTGGCTTGTTTCCGCATCGTACCGATGTGCGAATTCCTGCAACTGTGTGTTTCCTGGGCGCGCTCGTAGTGAACCCTGGCACGGTTGGTGTCGCCCAGGATGATCATCGCTTCTCCGAGAGTCGCTTCTATCCAGTGCTTTGACCGGGATGATCTGGATGCCAGCAATTCCATGCACAGGCTCCGGGCTTTTTCTGCGTATTCACCAGCCAGGTCGCGCCGGGACAGGAATACGGCGGTGGAAGCGGCGTTAATCCAGCTGTAGTAGGACTCATGTTCGATGCCAGCCCGGTCAAATTTTTCAGCGGCTTCAACGTACAGGCCGTGTGAACGCGTCACGAATTGCAAGCGTTTACCGGAGTCCCTCGTGGTTTTCCACAGGTCTTTGTAAACACGCGCCAGCGAAGCGCATAGCTCTGGCGTTGGAGTGTTCAGGTACTGTTTTTCCAGTATGTCTCTGGCCCGGAGGTGGGAACCACAATTCGCCAGGGCTTGACCCAGCAGCTGCCAGCACTTTGATGAGAGCTGCTCTTTGTCCTGGGACATCAGTAGATCAAAGGCGACGATCGGCTCACCCATTGAAATGGCTCGTTCCGCCTGCTTCTCAAGTTGCGGAATTGAAATTTCTGATTTTTCTTCTATCACAGGAACAATCGCTTTGGACGCGATGATAATACCCCAATTGTGACGACCTGATCGCGGCTCCTTTTGGATACCGCTAGCCGATTTCCGGCTGAGGGCAGGGGTGTGTCTTGAAACCCAGCACTTTTCGGATAACCCAAATCAGCCGGGCTTTCCTTCCACGATCTTGAGGCCGGGACAGATTTTCAAATCACGGACCGTATGCTCATTCTCAGTGAATTGAATCCTCCGAATTCAAGCTGGTCAGGTTGCGGCGTCGCGAGAGCCGGGCACCAGGTGGTCGAGTGAAAAGCGTCTGCCGGCCTGTATTACAAGACGTTCAACGGCCAGTTCGAGCAGGTGCAGTCACTGGAGACTTTCGTCGTTGACGGTGTGGAAATTATGTCGCCGGTTACCGTTACACAGGTAAGCCCTGATTCGAGCTAAGCCTGAATTTGACTCTTCACCTTTACAGGCCGACACTGGCTCAATCTACGGCAATGAGGCAAGTTTCTTTTGATGACCCAAACCGCAATGCTCAAATGCGCTTTCCTCCTGGCAGTCGCCACCTCCTTCTCACTGCACACTTCAGTTTCACACTGCGACAGTGATTGGCCCCAATTGACAGGTCCCTACCTGGGACAGAATCCGCCCGGAAAGGCAGCAGAAATTTTCGCCCCAGGGATCATTTCCACTGATGCGAGTGAAATCAACTCTGTCTTTTCTCCTGAAGGAGACGAATTCTACTTCACGGCCTGGATACCGGAAACCGGCACAAAGATCATGGTCACCCGATTGAGCGACCGCCTGTGGTCCAAGCCGAAAGCGGCGTCATTTTCAACGCATCCCACTGATGTTGACCCGGCCTTCAGTCATGACGGCAAGAGACTCTTCTTCAGTTCAAGACGTCCCCGTCCGGGTGAAGCCGAAGTCAGGGAAGCTGGTTTTGATCTGTGGTTTGCCGACCGCACAGCAGCAGGCTGGAGCGAGGCCCAATACCTGGGGCCAGTGGTTAACTCGGGGGAAAGCCAGGTCTATTCAACCGTCACCCAAACCGGGGCACTCTATTTTCAGTCGGTGAGGAAAGATGGCTACGGGAAAGCAGACAGCTATCGCTCCCGACGGGTCGGCGGAGTTTACCAGGCGCCGGAGAACCTGGGCCCGGTGATCAACTCTGAAAATTACGAAGGCGATATCTACATCGCGCGGGATGAGAGTTACCTTGTTGTCTCCGTTAACGGCCGCCAGGACAGTCTTGGCGGGGCAGACCTGTATGTCAGCTTCCGCGGTCGGGATGATTCCTGGACACCACTGAAAAACCTGGGTAGTGCGGTCAACTCTGACCAACGCGATTTTTGTCCAATGGTCAGTCCCGATGACAAGTACCTGTTCTTCTCCAGTAAACGAGCAGGTGAAGGTGATATTTTCTGGGTTGATGCAAGTGTTATCCAGCAAGCCCGGGGCCGGTTAGGCCACTTCAACCCCGGGCAGGACCTGTTCCTCCCACAATTCGACAGCAAAACAGACGTCGATGACCTCCACTCCGTCGCCGGTGTCGCAACCATGCTCCGAGATCCCCGTTTTTCGGAAGTCAATTACCACGCGGTGGCGGGAGCCTACGGTATCCAGGAAGGCCTGTACGTCCCGGCACCCGGTCTGTTCAACCTGGCATTTGGCGCTCGTTGGTCAAACGCCCATGAAGACAGGGAAGGGGCACTGGCCGAAGTGAGCAAGTTAGTGGCTGAAACGCTCAACAACGGCGGCCACGTGTGGGTGGCCGAGGCCGGACAATCGGATTTCACGGCAGACTGGCTGAAGCTCGTCAGGGAACGCCACCCGTCCGTGGTTACGGAAGAATTGGTTCACGTTGTTCAGCACTCCGACTGGAACGAATCCGTCACATCCCCTGAAAGTCTCGCCTACGTCAAACAATATGCGGATTATCAGAAAATTCCCGATGGCAATGAACTGGATAACGGCACCCCCGGCCTGAGAACCGAATCGGGTGCTTACTGGCACGTCGCGCTTGGCTCTGCTGGAAACGGCGAAAGCTGGAGCCTGGCACGGGATATTGCAATGCAGTACAACGGCCGGGACGGGCGGTACAATAATGACGCCATTGCGATGGGCGGCATGGATTTTTCAGACGTTTCCGAGAGCTGCTGGATATTCGGATTTTCGGATATTCGTGGAACCGAATCCTTCTTCGCGGAGTTTTTGTCTGCGCAATAGCAGTTCCGGTTCATGGCAGACTACTAATCCAGCTGTCGTCCTCCAGCCATTTCTTCCGCAGCTGATCGAGAATTCCGGTGTCTTCGATACCGTTGAGGAGGTTAGATATCAGGTTCTGAAACTGCAGGTCTTCGCGTGAGATCGCAATGCCGACGGGCTCTATATTCAACGGAGACGCCAGGGTCAGCAGGTTGTCGTCAGGATTTTTCATCACCGCGAGTTTGCATACCGTCATGTCGGCGATGACCACGTCAACTTCCCCCTTTTTCAAAATCCGTATCGCATCATCGTAATCCCAGGTCGTGATAAGCCGCGTGTTGGGCAGATACTGCTCTGCCAGCCGCTGACCGGTCGAGTTGGCAATGGCGGCGACCTTGATATCGGGGCGGTTCAGATCAGCCGGGCTGGAGGCTCTGGCCAGCAGCGATGAGCGGGTCAGGATAGAGCGGCCCGACAACATGTAAGGCCCGACAAAAGACACCATCAGTGTCCGTTCGGGCGTGATCGACATGTTGGACATGACCATGTCGACTTCGCCGTTTTTCAGGGCGGCAAGCAACTCCGGGAAGGGTTTGGGAACCATCATCAGTCTCACGCCAAGCGCCTTGGCCATGATATTGGCCAGGTCGACTTCCAGACCGATAAAGGCGCCGGTCCGGCTTTTCACGTTCATGGGTGGCTGGTTTCCGGTCATGCCGACACGGATTTGACCATTCTTGATGACTCGCTTGAGAACCTCGGCATCCGCGGCATGGACTGCGGAGGCAGCGCCAAACAAAAGCGAGAGAATCAGCGCGGGGCATACCAGGTATTTTCTGAGGGACACTTTAAACTCCTATCGACAGGTTTATCATTGATTTTAAATTTTGATGATCCCACGCCATGTTCATATAAACCCCAGGGCCGACAGTACCGCAAAACCGGCAGTAACCGTCACCGGCATGATAAGCGTGGTCAGTGCGATGGTCTCTGCAACGCCTTCACTGTGAGGGGTCATTTCTTTCGCCATCACGAAGGCCACCATGGCAGTCGGTGCGGCGACCATCAGGAAAAGTATCCCCAGGTCCTCTCCCCTGAAGCCAAACCATACCGCAGCGGACGTCACACACACCGGAATGATAACCATCTTGAACAGGGCGGCCCAGAGCACGTGTGGGTGATCGAAACTGATTTGGCGCCAGGCCAGGCTCCCACCGATGCAGATCAGGGCCAGAGGCAGCGCCATCCTTGCAAGGTAGCCCATGGCGCCTTCCACAGCCTGCGGCAGTGGCAGTGCGAGCTGATTCCAGAGAATTCCCGCAAACACACCGATCAGCAGGGGGTTGGCGGCCAGGTTCCTGAGGACCATGCGCCGATCGGCGGTCAGAACCATGATCGAGAGGACGTTGTAGCCAACAATCATCGCCGCCGCGTAAATGCCTGCCCTGCCAAGGGCGTCCTCGCCAAAAGCGTTGAGGCACAGTGCAAGCCCAATCATGCCGATATTGCTGCGAAAGGAACTCTGCACGAATACGCCGCGTTTCGTTCTGTCGACCAGGAATGGTGCAATCAGCCAAAGCAGGCCGACCACGCAAAACGTGGCCACGACGCCGAATGAAACCAGCGGCAGGTCCTCGTATTTGGATAACGGATTGGTGGCCGTGGCCAGGAACAACAGGCTGGGCATGAATACATAAAAAATCAACCGGTTTCCGACTTCGACAAAGTGGCCGTCCACCCATTTTCTCTGGCGGAAAAGCACACCCAGGGCCAATACCAGGAGAATGGGCGCCGTGACGTTGAATCCCTGCGCGAGGTGGGTGAAAAGGCCGTTGTTCATGCAGGGACAATCATACCCTCTTTAGGACGTCCCAAACCGGTATACTTCGCGCTTGAATTGACAGTTACAGAACAAGCGGGAACATCTACTTTGCGAAAAACCCTATCAGTGATAATCACGGCTGCCCTGTGCTGGCTGATCCCGGCGAGTTCCATCCATGCCGATACCGCCGAAGACTTCCATGCCCTCCTCGACGAGCACTGGGCCGCCGCAGAAAAGGAGCAGATATTTTTCCGCACCGATGCGGATGCCTTCAGGCTCAACGGGAAGTTGCCTGAGTTTACCCCCGCGGCGCGCGCCCGCCGCCAGGCCTACAACGAAGATATGCTCCGGCGCTTGCAGGAGATCGACGCAGACAGCCTGGAAGGGCAGGACAGAATCAGCTTTAAATTGTTTCGCTATGAGCGTGAAACAGAAAGAGATTTCTATCGGTTTTATGATCACCGTTTCCCCATCAGGAGCCTGACCGGATACCACAGCTATTTCGCCCACGCCCCCGGCAACATGGCTTTCAACACGGTGGAAGATTACGAAAAGTACCTGGTCAGCCTGGCGGATTTCCCGCGTTATAACCGCGAAAACATGGACCTGATGCGTGAAGGCATCGAGACCGGCTATACCCAGTATTGTGAATCGATGGAGGGCTACGAAAACACGATCAGCGAGTTCATCGTGGACGACCTCGACCAGAGTGTTTTTTACGCGCCTTTCCTGGATTTCCCGGTGACCGTTCCGGAAGCAGTTCGGGCAGACCTGTCAGAGCAGGGCGGGAAGTTGATTCGGGAAAAGGTGGTTCCAGCATACCGGGAACTTTATCGCTTTTTCACCGAGGAATACCAACCCAACTGCCGTGAAGCGGTCGGCATCACCAGTCTCGAAGGGGGCCAGGCATATTACGCCTACCTGATCCGGTTTTTCACGACCACGGACATGCAGCCGCAGGAAATTCATGACCTGGGATTAAGCGAGACCAGGCGTATCCGCGCCGAGATGGAGGCCGTCATCGCATCGACAGGTTTCGAAGGCAGCTTCCAGCAGTTTCTTGAATTTCTGCGCACGGACTCGCAGTTCTTTGCCAGGGACTCCCAGGACCTGCTGGAGAAAATCGCGCTCATCACCAAGAAAATGGACGGCCAGATGCCCCGTTTCTTTGGTACGCTGGCAAGGAACACCTATGAACTGCGGCCGACTGATGGTCGCGGCGCCTATTACGTCAGCGGTGAAGAAGGCGGCAGAACCGCGGGAATCTATTTCATCAATATCACCGATCTGAAAGCACAGCCTCTCTACAACCTGGAGGCGCTGAGCCTGCACGAGGCGGTGCCAGGCCATCACCACCAGTCTGCACTGGCCATGGAACTCGACCTGCCCGAATTTCGCAGGACTCTCTACCACGCGGGATTTGGCGAGGGCTGGGGCTTGTACGCCGAGCACCTGGGCAAGGAGGCGGGTTTTTACCAGGATCCCTACAGTGACTTCGGCCGGCTGACTTACGAAATGTGGCGGGCCAACCGCCTGGTGGTCGATACCGGGATGCATGCGTTCGGCTGGTCACGTCAGCAGGCCATCGACTACCTGTTGCAAAACAGCGCCATGACGCTGACCGAGGTCACCAAGGAAGTGGACCGCTACATCACCTGGCCCGGCCAGGCCCTGGCTTACAAGATCGGTGAGCTGCGAATCAGGGCGTTACGCAAGAAAGCGGAAGCGGCCCTGGGAAATGATTTCGACATCAGGGCGTTTCACGACGTGGTGGTCGGTAATGGCTCACTGGCCATCGACGTGCTCGAAGAACTCGTCGATGAGTGGATCGCGGAGCAATCTTGATTCCTTAATGGTGTTGCATTACCACTGGGATGGATGATTTTCTCAGCATGAGCTCGGTCATGCCGCCGAAGACCAGTTCCCGGACCCTTGCCCGGCTGTAAGCGCCCATCAGCACGAGATCCGAACCCGTTTCCCTGAAGCTTGCTGTCAGTTCAGTCGATTCATCGTGGCCCTGTGTCATGATCCTTTCGGCCTTGATCCCGTAATGAATCAGGTAAGCTGCCAGCTGGCTTGATTTCGGTCCCAGTTGGTTATCGCGTCCGGCGCTGATGATCTGGACTTTTTCGGCGGCCTGTAACAGGGGCATGCAGGCGGAAACCACCCGTGCGGCCTCGGGACTCTGGTTCCATGCAATGGCGATGCGTTTTCCGGGGATGCCGTTTTTCCCCGGCGGCATGATAAGAACCGGCCGGCCCGAATGGAGCAGGGCAGCAAGCATGAACATCCGGTCAACTTTGCCCTTGCTCGCGGTACGGCTCACCACGATCAGGTCGCTCATTGGCCCTGCAATCGCCATGATCCGGTCCGGTGTGCCGACTTTCTCTTGCCAGATGGCGCCCTTTTCGAGGTTAATCCTCGGGCGGCGCACCAACGTGAAACCGGCTTCCCCGGCCATCTGTTCGAATAAACCGCGGGCCCTGGCTGAAGCGCTTTTGGTGGTCTTCCTCGCCAGTTCATCCAGGGATTGCTGATCGGAGCCTCCCATCAGAAACAATTTCCTGGCGGGATACTCTTTGCGCTTGTCCCGGCTCGGCCGGAGATGACAGCCGACGACATTGGCGCCCAGCAGGTCTGCCAGGCCAAGGGTGACTTTCAATGCGGTTCTGGATTCTGGCCGGTCTGAAACCGGCGACATCAAAACTTTCATCGTCTTGCCCCGGTGTGTTGCGTATCCTTCATGATAGCCAGGCGACTTCGCTGACCCAAGAAGAATTCAGTGATTAAATGATCTAGTCCTTCTCCAGGTCCTCAAAGCTGATAATCCCCGGGTCACCCCTGCGTTTGAGCCATTTTTTTCGCGCCAATTCCCGCATGTTGGCATCGCGATCCGTTTCGTCCAGGATCTCCGTATCCATCAGCTTTTCGATGCAATCTTCCAAGGTGACTATTCCGGCCATGTTGCCGAATTCGTCCACCACGAGGGCGATGTGTTCACGTTTGTCGATGAAATTGTTGATCAGATCAGACAAATTGAACAGCTCATGCACGGATATGATTTCGTGGCGAAGAGTCCCCAACGGTTCCTGGCCGCGACCGTGAACCAGGAATTCAAGCAGGGTGTCCTTGAGAAAGTATCCGGTTACCGCATCCTTGTCCTGTTCGCTGGTCATGATGATGCGCGAAAAGGGCAGGTTCGTGTTCGACTCGTAGAATTCCTCCACGGATGCGGCTTCGGAAGCGGCCATCACCACGGGCCTGGGAGTCATGATGTCCCTGGCCACTGTTTTGTCCAGGTTCAGCAGGTTGTGGATGATCTTGGGGTGGTGCGCCCCCACGTGGCCTTCCTCGACGCCGATCTCCGCCAGGGCCAGGAACTCTGAATGCGAGAAAACAGGCTGTGACTTGTCCCTTTTAAGCCACTGCGTGATGAACTGGCTCATCCAGACCAGTGGGTACAACAGCGCAATCACGACCACCAACGAGTAGACGGTGAATGGCACCAGCTTCTGCCACTGGTTTGCGCCGATGGTTTTGGGAATGATCTCGGAGAAAATCAGGATGCCCAGGGTCATGGCGACCGGCATGGCCACCGAGGTGATCAGTGGATTGGATTCTGCCCAGATGATGGACGCCTGCGCGCCCACGCCAACCGCGCCGATGGTATGGGCGGCCGTGTTAAGGCTGAGAATGGCCGCTAGTGGCCGGTCGATATTCTCCTTGAACTGCTGCAATCTCCGAGCAGGGGCACCCCCCTTACGGATCATGGCCCTCGCGTAGCTGGGCGTGATGCTGAGCAGAACGGCCTCCCACAATGAGCACATAAATGAGAATACGAGTGCTACCAGGAAAAAAATGATCAGTAGTGAGTACATCGAAATTCAGGCGAAACAGATTTCCATTGCCTAACCATACATCCTGCAAGGGATGTCTCCAAGCTTCAGAGTCACACAATCGCCAATCTTGATCTGCATCACCCGTTGAACCTTTTGTTTTCAGTACCTTGGGGTTTGGAATATCGTCAGGCGAAGACGAGGAGAGCGTTCAAGTGAATTCCGTGATCGAAGAAGGTGTCCAGGCCCAGAGAAAACCGGCCAGCGAGGGGAATTTTTATCCCGAGCGGAGAAGCGCTGTCGGCCCCGGTATGAACGAGCGCATCCAGCGTTTACGTAAACTGAGCGTTGAGACCGAGCCATCCCTGTCGATCGAGCGAGCCCTGCACGAAACAGCCTTCTACAAAGAGCATTACGGCAAGCATTCCACGCCTGTACTGCGGGCGCTGAACTTTCTTGACCACTGCCGGAAGAAGACGATTTACATCGGTGAGGATGAACTCATCGTCGGTGAACGCGGTCCACGCCCCAGGGCAGTGTCCACGTTTCCCGAGCTGACCTGCCACAGTGTCGAGGACTTCCAGGTTCTCAACACGCGTGAGCAACAGCGTTATACGATCAGCCAGGAAGACATCGATACCTACGCCCGTGAGGTCATTCCTTACTGGAAGGGAAGGACCACGCGCGAGCGAATCTTCAGTCATGTGCCAGACGAATGGCGGGCGGCCTACGAGGCTGGACTGTTTACCGAATTCATGGAGCAGCGAGCCGCCGGGCATACCGCATTGGATGGAAAGATCTATCGCCGGGGCATGCTGGATTTCAAAGGACAGATTGAAGAGGCGATTGAAGGCCTGGATTTCCTCAACGACCCGGACGCGGCCGACAAGCTGGAACAGCTCCGGGCGATGGCGATTTCCTGTGACGCGGTCATCGTATTCGCTGAGCGGCACGCTGATCTTGCTGACCAGATGGCTGCGCAGCAAGCTGACCCGGAGCGCGCTGAAGAACTGAGAACAATCGCCGAAACCTGCCGCCGTGTACCCGCACACAAGCCCCGTACTTTTCGCGAAGCGATCCAGATGTACTGGTTCGTGCACCTGGGCACGATCACCGAGCTGAACGGCTGGGACGCCATGAACCCCGGCCACTTCGACCAGCACCTGGCGCCATTCTACGAAGCTGAATT
>JAOUCS010000112.1 GCA_029859645.1 Lysobacterales bacterium
GTTTCCACGAAATTAATAGATGTCGCATTTTATGAAGGTTTCGAAACCATGGGACGGCTCTGTTTCCAGGCTGGAGCCCGTGGCGCCCCGCGGGGGTTGGCATAGAGGAAAATAGTGACGGAGTTAGCCAGCAAGCCCATCATGATTCTGGGGGCCGGGGTTTACCAGGTCCCCCTCATCCGAGAGGTGAAGAAGGCTGGACACACGGCTATAGTGGTAAGCCCAGGGGGGGACTACCCGGGCATATGCCTGGCAGATGTTTTCCTTGAATTGGACATCACTGATATTGGCGCGGTAACGGACTCAGCGCGAGAGCAAGGCGTCATTGGAATTGTGACGGCAGGAAGTGATGTGGGCGTGCCGACGATAGGGACAGTTGCAGAATCTCTCGGACTCAAGGGGCCAACGAGAAACGCCTCGGAAACAGTCTCGTCCAAAATCGGATTCAGGACGTTTCTGCAGAAAAACGGTCTCAACTGCCCGAATTTTGCCGCGTGTCGAAGTGCTGAAGACGCGATCTCCTTCTGTGATTCCTGGGATAACGGCAAGGTTCTTAAACCCGACGATTCTTCCGGGTCTCGTGGTGTAACGATTCTGGAAGCCGGTGCTGGCACCGATATGATCGAAGAAGCCTACAGGCATGCCGCGCAGCACTCCCGTTCCGGTCTTGTGTGCGCAGAGGAGTTCCTTGCAGGCATGGAGGTCGGCGGGGACGCATTTTTTATTGACGGCACCCTCGGGTTTTTTACAACGACGTGCAAACACATGGAAGGAACCCTGGTGCGTGGACATTCACTGCCCGGGAGCTTGCCGCGCCATCAGGTAACGCAAGTGAAGAATGAGATATACAGGATCGCTTCAAGACTTGGTTATAGGGACGGGCCGATCAATTTTGATGTGATGGTTGCAGAGAACGGAGCCACTGCGATTGAAGTGGGATTGCGCAATGGCGGCAACGGCATCGTGGACCTGATACGTTGCAGTGAGGGAGTCAACCTGCACCGATGGCTTATTAGCTATGTGCTGGGTGTACCGATTTCCGCTGAACAGGAAGAGAAGCCACGGGCGGTGAGCAGTTTCGTTTTCGGATCGCCTGGCGCCGGCATCCTTCGGCACGTGCCGGAAACCACCGATCTGCGGCGGAATGTACCGGAAGTTCTGGATGTTGTTCTGGCCCGGAATGCCGGCGACCGGGTGGAGGCGTTCCAACACAATGCAAGCCTCATCGGCTACCTGCTGCTGGACTGTGGCTTTGCTGACTACGCCGAAGTCACCGCCCGCGCCCAGCAAGCGCTTGAACTGGAGATAGAGTGTGGCTGATATTGACTATTCGATTGTCGTCCCTTGCTACTCATCAGGTGACTGGCTCGCAGAATTGGTGAGCAGGATTCAAGCGGTCATGGAGGGTAACGGTTCCTTCGAGATCATACTGGTTAACGACCGAAGTCCGGACGGCAAGACGTGGGAAGCTATCATGGAGTTGGCCGCAAAGCACGAGTCCGTCATGGGAATCGATTTGCTCTATAACGTCGGGCAATTCAAGGCGACTCTCTGCGGCCTGGATCACGCGAGAGGTAATTTCATCATGACCATGGATGATGATCTGCAGCACCCGCCTGAGGAACTCACCAAGCTCATATCGGCAATGCACGAGAATCCCGGCGTCGATTGTGTCATGGGTGTTTATTCAACCAAGCATCACAGTGCCGTGCGAAACATGGGTTCGCGGCTGGTGAAATCCATAATGAACCGGCTCTATGACAAACCCGTCGGCGTAACGACCACCAGCTTCAGAATAATGCCGGCAGACTTTGCCAAGACCCTGGCCCTTTATCAGATTGCACACCCCCAACTGGGACCACTGATCTTGTCGATTACGAAAAATATTGCCAACGTGGAGGTAGAACATCACGACCGCAAACACGGCGCCAGCGGGTACGGATTCATACACCTTGTGCGGGAGACGCTCCATAGCGTGATCAACGCGTCAATTCTTCCCTTGCGCTGGTTCTCGCTCCTGGGTTTCTTCACGGCCGGTGCGGCTTTCCTCATTGCCATTTTCTACTTTTTCAGGTGGGCTATGGGTGGCGCAGGGGTCGCGGGCTTCACCTCCCTTATTCTGGCGATCTCATTCTTCAGCGGAATGCTTCTGGCAGGCATTGGAGTGCTGGGTGAGTACATCGGCCGGCTCATTCAGGAGGTCACCGGAATGCCAAGATACACGGTAGCCGCCAAAGTGGGAGACACTGATGATGAAGCGTGTTGAGGGGGCACGCATCTACCTTCGAGAACTCGCAGAGAGCGATCTTGACCGGACGTGGGAGTGGCTGCATAGACCGGACATCAACGATAAAATCGGCGTCGAGACCCCGTTCACAAAGCAGCAGCAGAAGGAATGGTTCGCCAATCTACAGGAAGATGGCGCCAAGGTGGTATTCGCTGTTTGCCTGAGATCGGACGACACGCATGTCGGAAATGTGTCTCTGGACATGATTGACAGACGACATCGTAATGCCCGGTTCAGCATCTTCATTGCTGATGAAAGCATGCGCGGACTGGGGCTGGGTTCAGAGTCCATCAGGCTCCTGGAGGAGTATGCCTTTAGCACACTCGGTCTACACAAGATATGGTGCAAGACCGATGCGGGTTCTCCCGAAGTCACCCGGTTCTACGAGAAACTGGGGTTTTCTCAGGAGGGTGTGCTCTGCCAGCATGAACTTAAAGGTGCGCGATACGTTGATAAGATCCTGTTTGGCAAGCTGGAACCGAACCGCTAACGCATTTTTGCTTAATCAACGCGAAACCGAAAAATGAAAATCCCATTCAACTAGCCTTACATGACCGGCAAGGAACTTGGCTACATCTCCGGTGCTCATGCCAACGGACAGCTTTCCGGTGACGGTGAGTACACCCGGCTCTGCAGCACCTGGCTGGAACATCGGATCGGTAGTGACAAGGCAGTACTGGACCTAGAGTAATGTTGCATATGCAGTTATCGATACACGAGGAGTCGCTCCATTGAGTAGTTTTGCCATTGTCGGTGATTTTATGCTTGGCGATCAGCCACTTTGCTGTGGCTTTGGAGTTAGATCTGCAGCCCGGGGCGATTACGATCTCATACTGAATGATTTTGCAGATTACGTGAGGCACTACAGCTTCGTAATTGGAAATCTGGAGTGCGTTGTCTTTGATGAAGTCCCCAACGGTGGACCAGACAAAACCGCCATGAAGGCGCCGCGTCAAGCTATTGATGCTCTGGTCAAAGCGAATGTGAAGTATCTGACGCTGGCAAATAACCACACTATGGAATACGGTCCAGAGGCCTTTAATCATATGGCTCGTTTATGCGAGGCCAAAGGAATTCAAGTTTTTGGGACTAAAAAAGCTCCCTATATTGTGATTGAGCACGAAGGTCGAAAGCTTGGTCTGCTGGGATTCTCCACGGTTCCCGCCATGTATGGTTACGAGCCGGAATATCTGTTTGTCGATGAATTTGATCAGGATGATTTAATTTCATTGACGTCATTAATTCATCAAGCTGCAAATGAATGTGATTACCTGATCGCATGTCCGCACTGGGGGTACGAGTTTATTAAACAACCGTCACCTTCCCATATCGCCATTGCAGACCAGATGTTAACTGCGGGGGTGGATTTCATTGCAGGCGCCCATCCCCACATCGTTCAGGTTGCTACCAGGATTCATGAGAAACCGGTTTTCTTTAGTTTGGGCAACCTGACTAGTGATTACTGGCAAGAAAAATACCGCCACAGCATTATGCTGGAAATATCACTGGACGAACCAGACCAGGGTCTGGTTCATGATTTTATTATTGATAAACAATTGATAGTCCGACCGCTGCATGTAAAAACCCCTTTTTCATCTTATTACAGCGAAGTGGACGGTACGATCTCTCAAGATAAATACAATGTTCTATCAAACAGGGTTCGGAAGCGAGCACGCATCGAGAGCCTGATCCACCTGCTTGCCAATGCACATAAGGTTCTTACCAATCCTGGGATGGTGGCTTGGGTGTTCAAGCGAAGTATATTCATATTCAGGAACAGGAAGAAATTTCAGGACGATCCGCGTTCTGTCTACCAGGGTCCGATTCATTAATGGTATTCAAGGTGCTCGACTTCTCAGATTTGAGCTAACCGGGATCGAGCAGGTGTTACAACAATCTGCTATCTTCCCGTTCTGGCAGCGAATGGCTCGATTTTAGGTAAGTGAAGACAACTGATGAAAATCCCATTCAATAAACCCTACATGACCGGCAAGGAACTTGGCTACATCTCCGAGGCACACGCCAAGGGGCAACTTTCCGGCGACGGCGAATTCACCCGGCGCTGCAGCGCCTGGCTGGAACAACGAACCGGTTGTGACAAGGCACTGCTGACGCATTCGTGCACGGCAGCGCTGGAGATGAGCGCCATCCTGTCAAACCTGGGCCCGGGCGATGAAGTGATCATGCCGTCCTATACCTTTGTCTCAACGGCCAACGCGTTCGTTCTGCGTGGTGCGGTGCCTGTGTTTGTCGATATCCGGTCCGATACGCTGAATCTTGATGAGACGAAAATCGAGCAGGCCATAACCGACAGGACCAGGGCCATCGTGCCAATGCACTATGCCGGCGTCGCCTGCGAAATGGATGCCATCATGGAAATCGCCAGGCGCCATGGATTGACCGTGATTGAAGACGCTGCACAGGGCATCATGTCGGCGTACAAGGGCCGTCCACTCGGCTCCATCGGCCACATGGGCACGCTGTCGTTCCATGAAACCAAGAACATCATTTCAGGTGAGGGTGGGGCGATCCTGCTGAACGGCGAGCAGCAGGCAAGGCGAGCCGAGATCATCCGGGAGAAGGGCACCAACCGCAAAGCGTTTTTCCGCGGCGAGGTTGACAAGTATTCCTGGGTCGATATCGGTTCATCGTTTCTGCCCAGCGACATGATTGCGGCCTACCTGTGGGCGCAGATGGAGGAGGCGGAAGCCATCACCCGGCGGCGCCTGGTGATGTGGGACACTTACCACCGCGAACTGGAAGCGCTGGAAGCACAGGGTCTGTTGCGGCGCCCGGTGATACCCGAAGCGTGCAGGCACAACGCACACATGTATTACATTTTGCTGCCAAGCGCTGAAAAGCGTTCTCTGCTGATGGATTACCTCAGGTCAAAAGGTATTAACACCGTGTTCCACTACGTGCCCCTGCACAGTTCTGAAATGGGATCGATGCATGGACGCCCCGCGGGAAGTCTTGATCAGACCACCGACCTGGCTGCGCGACTTTTGCGCCTGCCGTTGTGGCTTGGCATGGAAGAGCATATGGATGAAGTCATCCAGGAGATTCGGTCAGGATTGAGCAGGACTCGCTGATTTCTTACTTAATTTCGCGCGCACAATCGATAGATGTACTCCTTAAAACATGTACAATAAGCTGTACATGTAAAGGAAGGTCTCGATGCGTATCATTTCATTCACCAAGGCACGTAACAGTCTGAAGTCGGTTCTCGACCACGTCGTTGAAGACGCAGACTGCACGGTCATAACCCGTCGTGATTCTGAAGACGCGGTGGTCATGTCAATGGACCACTATAACGGCCTGATGGAGAGTTTATATCTGTTAAACAGCCCTGCAAATGCGGCCCATCTGTTCAAATCACTTGAGCAGTTCCAGTCAGGGAAGGTTGTAGAGAAACCATTGCCGGATGGTTAGAAAGCTGGCCTGGACGCAGGAAGCCTGGGCTGATTACATTCATTGGCAACGTCAGGACACCAAAACACTTCGGCGCATCAACAGGCTGGTCACGGCCAGCCTGCGAGATCCTCATTCGGGAGTCGGAAAGCCCGAACTCCTGAAAGGGGACCTGTCAGGACTCGTTTCTCGCCGCATCGATCACACGAATCGCCTGGTGTACGCAGTGGACAACGACATCCTGACAATTCTTTCGTGCCGGTATCACTATTAATCAAACAACGCATTCAACTTGGCCGCACAAATAAAGTCATTGTCACTGAGCCCATCAATCGCATGGGTCATGAACGTCACTTCACAGTAGTTATAACCCGCCGCGAAATCCGGGTGATGGTTCTCCGCGTTCGCCACCCAGGCCATCGCATTAATAAAGGACATGCACTTATAGAAGCCCTTGAACTCGAAGCGGCGCACAATCGAGCGGGCATCATCGGCGAGTTCCCAGCCGGGAACATCGGGGAGCAACGCCTTAGCCTCTTCCCGGGTCAGGGTGGGTACGCCTCCCTCGCAGGGGACGCAGTGGCGGTCAGTTAAATCACAAACAGAATTCATAGTTACTCTCCAGGTGTATTCGCTCATTAAAATATAGGGGCTTCTCGCTCCCTAAATATAGGGGCTTCTCGCTCCCTAAATATAGGGGCTTCGAAGCCGACAAGCCTGCGCCATCCCGGTTTACAGGACACGCTCAAGACCTCCCTGTGCGCTTTTCGGCTGTTCCCGACAGCCGAAAGTCCTGTAAACCGGGATCGCACAGGCTTGTCTTCATCGGGTGCCAGGATGATGCAGCGGTTCTACGCGGCCTGATAGGTGGGGGCGTGCATGCCTAACTTCCTGGCCTCGGCGATGTACCCCAGTAAATCGGACTGCGCCAAATCGAAAAGCTGATCGAAACTTTCGATGACGAAATAAATCGGTTGCAGGATGTCTATGCGATAAGGCGTTCTCAGGACTTCAACCGGGTCAAAGGGCTTTCTTTCCGGGACATCACTTTCTACTGCATACACCAATTCGCCCGGCGAAGACATGATTCCTGAGCCATACGCCCGGATGCCTTCTTCGGTGTTTACCAGGCCGAACTCGACGGTGAACCAGAAAAGGCGGGCCAGCCAGACGTGGTCTTTGGGGTCCGCGGCCAGGCCGGCCCTGCCGTAGGCTTCGACGAAAGAGGCGAACCGGTGGTCGGTTAACGGCGGGGTGTGGCCGAATACTTCGTGGAACACGTCCGGTTCCTGGATGTAGTCGAAGTCCTCGCGGGTCCTTATAAAGGTAGCTACCGGGAACCGCTTATTGGCCAGCAGGGTAAAAAATTCTTCAAATCCGATCAGGGCAGGGACCCCGGTGACGCCCCAGCCGGTGTGTTTATCCAGCACAGCAGAGATATCTTTTAACTGCGGAATGCGATTTTTTGGAAAATTCATTTCGTTCATGGCTGCAATCCATTGTTTGCAGGCATGGCCGTCCAACATCGGAATCTGGCGTGTGATGAGGTCATGCCAGACCTCGTTTTCCGCGTCAGAGTAGGGTATTAGCCCGTTTTCATCGGGTTGGCGGGACACATATTTCGATTTCTTTTCTTTCCCTTTTTGGGGCATATTTGTTTTTCCTGCTTGCAATTGTTAGTAAGTTTATATCAAACTACGCGCAAGAAGGTTCCAAAGTTTGCGTCTGACAAAGAAATTGTGGTATAAATATTTCGTCAAACGGACTTTGACGAAAAAAATGTGTCTTAATGGACAAGACAGACTTGAGAATCCTAGCGGAGTTGCAAGCTGACGGCTCGCTCTCCAGCCAGGCTCTCGCGGAGAAAGTCGGACTATCAACGTCGCCCTGTTGGCGGCGAGTTAAAAAACTGGAGGAAGAACGGGTCATAACTACCACAGTAGCGATACTGGACCCGGAAAAGATTGGGCTGGATGTGATCGCGATAGCTGCGGTTTCATTAGAGGACCACCATCCCTTGAGTATCAGGGAGTTTGACGAGATGGTATCCGGAAGGCCCGAGATCCTGGAATGCTATGCCATGAGTGGCTCGCATGACTATCACTTGAAGATAGCTTGCAGAAGCATCCGGGCGTACGAGAAGCTGCTGCGGGAGCACATTATGCCTTGCAGGGCCGTACACCACGTAAATACGAGTTTTGTGTTGAGGAGTAATAAATATACGACCGCACTACCGTTGGAAGAATAAAAAGGCATTGAGCTGGAGCGGAGAGGGCAACCAGTTTCGTAATGCAACGGAAGTGCAGGTGGCGACCAGGGATGGTCATTGAATTGCGAAAGAAGCGGTCAGGGAGTGATCGCATTTACCACCAGGGACGGTTTTATTTGGTGGAGTGATGTGGCCAGGGAACATGGCTACTAAGAAAAAGGCCAAGGATGGTCATTTTTCAAAGGTTCGGGTGGCGTGAGCCAGGTACGGCCTCAGAGGCAGCCAGGGAGGGCTGGCGCCTCACCACCCGGATCAAATGGTTCCAACAGGATGTGCGGGAGCTGCTACCCGCTAACCATCCAACGAGACTACCGGGACGAAAGTCCCGGTTTTTTTTTGCCTGTTTTGGAACATTGTGACAATTTTTGTTAGCCCGAAGCGGTTATTTCCTTGTTTTTAACTCATAACAATTCTAGAAATATTTCATAAAGTATTAAAATATATAGTAATAACTAAATTATTATCAGGCCTGTCTCGGCTGGCACTTATTTTGCATGAGTAAGTGCGTAGGCAAAAAATCAGTAAGGGTACAAGGACGGATTTTTGAACAGGGTAGTTCAAAAGTGTTTTTTGCATTTTTGACAAGGGGATATCAATGATCATGCGTTCAGTGCTGTTTGCCGCGCTTTCGATTTGCATCGTGGCGCTTTCCGGACCACTCCTGGCTCAGTCCGACCAGGGCTCGAGTGCCCGGGTATTCGGCCTCAGTCAACCGGCTTCAGTCGATGAGCTGCCCCCAGGGCAATTCAAGACCAAACTCAAACAACTTCCCCCCCAGGCACGCAGCAGGGCCGTTAAATGGCTGCAGGAATTTTCATTTGCCGAGGCTGATGTCCAGTCATTGGACGTTGATCAAGAAGGTGGTGTGTTTTATGCCGACCACCTGGTCGTCGAAGGAACGGCGGAGGCGGATCCCGTTACCGGCACGGATGCCGGTGTGGTCCCCCAGGGCACTTTGGATGACGCGTTTCTGCTGCATAGCCGGCCAGGGGCGCCGAATGTCGTCTTCATCGATTTCGACGGCCACGACTTCAGTGGTACTGCCTGGAACGGCGGCGCCAGCTTCCAGGCCAAGGCTTACGACCTGGATGGTTCTCCCGACACCTTCAATGCGACGGAGCGTGACCGGATCGTGGACATCTGGCATCGCGTGGCCGAAGACCTGGCGCCGTTCAATATCGATGTCACCACCGAAGAGCCGGCCAGCTTTGACCGCTATACCGGGCATATCCTGGTTACGCATACGATAGACAAGACCGGCGCCGATATGCCCAGTAACGGCGGCGGCGGGGTCGCTTACGTGGGCGTGTTTGGGCTCAGCAACTACCATACTTACTACTCGCCTGCGCTGGTGTACTACGATCATCTGGGTGGCGGCGGCGAAACCTACGTGGCGGAAGCCTCCTCGCATGAATTCGGCCACAACCTGGGGCTGTCGCATGACGGCACGTCCACCGGTACCGAATATTACGGGGGGCACGGCAGTGGCCTGGTGTCATGGGCGCCCATCATGGGCAACAGTTACTACAACAACATTACGCAGTGGAGTAAGGGGGAGTACGCGAACGCCAACCGGACCCAGGATGATTTGGCCATTATCGATGGCAAACTGGGTTATGTCGGTGACGATCACGGTGATTCGCAAGGGGACGCCACGTTACTGGAGCTCTCTCCCTCCGGTAGCGTGGTCTCTTCCAACCCGGAACAGGACCCGCATAATTTCCTTGAGGAAAATAAGGGTGTGATCAATTCCTCAACCGATGTCGACGTGTTCACCTTCGTGGCCGGAACCGGCGTGGTTGACCTGGCCGTTACGCCCGCATGGGATGCGTTTTATCGCGACACCAGCCGGCGGGGCGCCAACCTGGATGTGGACATTGAACTGCGTGATGTAAACAACGCGCTGGTTGCCGCCAGCGACCCTGCCGTCAATACCTCGGCAGCCATTAATGTGCCGGTAACCCCGGGTGCTTATTACCTGTTGGTTACGGGGACGGGGAACACGGATGTTCCATATTCGGACTACGACAGCCTGGGCCAGTATTTTATTAACGGCTCGGTGCCCCTGGGTGCGGCTGACGAAACGGCTCCGACGCCCGACCCGCTAAGTTTCGTCGCTGGTCCGGCCGCGATTTCTGAGACGGAAATCGCTATGACCGCCACTGTTGCCACGGATGACATCAGTGCGGTTCAATACAATTTCCGCTGCATGGCCGGAGGTTCTGGCTGCGCGGACAGCGGCTGGCAAAGCAGCGCCAGCTACACGGCCAGCGGGCTTGCTGCGGCTACGCAGTACACGTTCACGGTTATCGCCAGGGATCAGTCGGATAACGAAACCAAGCCTTCAACCCCGGCCAGTGCAACCACCGATGCGCCACCAGCTTACGTCGACTATACGTCGCAGGGCGAGACCGTGGTTGCCGGTTCGGTCAGCGGCACGCATGGCATGACGCATGACGACGACGGTTCGAGCCAGGACATTACCGAGCGCGAATCCGGCGGCAAACCACAAGACCGTCACACCTATCTCGAACATCGTTGGAATTTCAATATCAGCAGCGGTGTGACTGCCACGGTGTATGTCCGGGCATGGAAGTCCGGAAACAACACCAGTGAATCGTTCGAAATGGAATATTCGACCAATAACGGTGGCAGTTTTTCACCGCTGATGACCATTGCTTCGACCAGCAACAGCAACCAGCAGATGGCAGTCATCCCAAATGCGCCGGGTGGCGCTATCATCCTGCGGGTCAGGGATAATCACCAGGTTTCCGGCATGCGCGACAAGAGCGCCTTCCACGTCGACCACCTGTTTATCCGGGTGGACAATGGAACCGGCCCACCGCCGGAGTTGGATCCGCCCATTGGCGATCCTGCCCCTATGAGTGCTTCGCCTGTTTCGTCCAGCGAAATAAACCTGGGCTGGACCGACGGATTCGGCAATGAAAACGGCTTCACCGTCGATCGTTCACTGGATGGGTCCAGCTGGAGCCAGATCGAAGATCTGCCGGCCGGATCCACCGGATTCCAGGACAGCGGA
>JAOUCS010000216.1 GCA_029859645.1 Lysobacterales bacterium
GACCCCCAATTTAAATCCAACATTCCCGTTTTTGAATCAAACAGTATTCAGTCAATGTGGTCAGGAGGCCCAAAGCGTGAGCGATACGATCGTTTATTTAACCGATGACTCTTTTCAAAATGAAGTCCTGGAATCGACCGAACCGGTTCTGGTCGATTACTGGGCCGAATGGTGCGGCCCCTGCAAAATGATCGCTCCCATACTGACCGAGATTGCTGCCGAGTATCAGGGCAAAATCAAAGTCGCCAAACTGAACATTGATGAAAACCCGCAGACGCCACCGAAATATGGCATCCGCGGCATCCCCACTCTGATGTTGTTCAAAGACGGCAATGTAGAAGCCACCAAGGTGGGTGCGCTGTCCAAGTCACAACTGACAGCCTTTATTGATACCAACATTTAGCAGCCTGTCCGATGGCAGGCTGTTGACTCCGGAGGCAGAGAGCGATTCTGCACTGATATAAACTGACATGCGCTGCCGCAATAGCACCGCACCCCAAACCGCCGCCGCCTGGTGGCGCCGTTTCCTATAACTTTAACGACACTAAAAGCTTATGAATCTGACCGAACTGAAACAAAAACCGGCATCCGAATTGATCAACATTGCCCGGGATATGGGCATTGAAGGCGCTCGATCTCGCAAGCAGGACGTCATATTTTCAATCCTCAAATCCCACGCCAAGAGCGGTGAAGACATTTTCGGTGACGGTGTGCTGGAAATCCTGCAGGACGGCTTTGGATTTCTACGCTCGGCAGACAGCTCTTACCTTGCCGGCCCCGACGACATCTACGTTTCCCCCAGCCAGATACGCCGCTTTAGCCTGCGCACCGGAGACACCGTATCCGGCAAAATCCGTCCTCCAAAAGAAGGGGAACGTTACTTTGCCCTGCTCAAGGTTAACGAGATTAATTTCGACAAGCCCGAAAATGCCAAGAGCAAGGTGCTTTTCGAAAACCTCACTCCATTGCATCCCAATGAGCGCATGACCCTGGAGATAGGCAATGGCAGTACGGAAGACATTACGGCACGCGTAATCGATCTGGCCTCACCCATCGGCAAAGGTCAGCGCGGCCTCATCGTGTCACCACCGAAGGCCGGCAAGACCATGCTGCTGCAGAACGTAGCACAGTCGATTACCGCCAATCACCCGGAGTGTTATCTCATTGTCCTGCTGATTGACGAACGCCCTGAAGAAGTGACAGAAATGTCACGCTCAGTACGCGGCGAAGTGGTGTCATCCACATTCGACGAGCCGGCCAGTCGCCACGTCCAGGTTGCCGAAATGGTGATCGAGAAAGCCAAGCGGCTGGTCGAACACAAGCACGACGTAGTCATCCTGCTGGACTCCATTACCCGCCTGGGCCGCGCTTACAACACGGTTGTACCTTCCTCAGGCAAGGTACTGACAGGTGGTGTAGATGCCAACGCACTGCACCGTCCGAAACGCTTTTTCGGTGCTGCACGTAACATCGAAGAAGGTGGCTCGCTGACAATCATTGCCACTGCGCTGGTCGACACCGGCTCACGCATGGACGATGTTATCTACGAGGAGTTCAAGGGAACCGGCAACATGGAGATTCACCTGGACCGCAAGATTGCTGAAAAGCGCGTCTTTCCATCGATTAACATTAACCGTTCCGGCACTCGCCGTGAGGAACTGCTGACCAAGCCCGACGAACTTCAGAAAGTGTGGATTCTGAGAAAGTTATTGCACCCAATGGAAGATCTCGCAGCTATGGAATTCCTGCTGGACCGTCTCAAGGGCACCAAGACCAACAATGAGTTTTTTGATTCAATGAAACGCTGAATCAGGTAATCCAGCATTTGGTTGAAAAGGCGAAGGCATCCCCTTCGCCTTTTTTATATCAGCTACGGTGTCGGTCCTTCAATCTGGCATAGTGTTCTGCCGAATACTTCAGGAAGCGCCGCTCCTTTTCACTGAGTTTGCGTACTCTCTTCACCGGCGAGCCTACATAGAGATAGCCGCCTTCCAGGTCCTTGTTTGGCGGCACCAGCGAACCCGCGCCAATCATTGCTCCGCTGCGAACCAATGCGCCATCCAGTACCACTGACCCCATACCGATCAGACACAGGTCTTCTATCGTACACGCGTGCAATATCACTTTATGCCCGACCGTGACATCGCTACCAACCAGCAGCGGCAAACCACCCTCGGCAAACTCGCTATCGTGAGTTACATGCAGCACCGAGCCATCCTGAATATTGGTGCGTTCACCAACTTCGATACTATTGATATCACCACGCAACACACACATTGGCCAGACAGAGCTTTCAGCACCAATCGTCACCTGGCCGCCGACCATGGCCTGCTCGTCAATATAGGCACTGGGATGAATAGCGGGCGAATACCCTTCAAAATAGCGAATAGACATGTCTGCGCTCTAAAGCCAGTATGCGCTACCGGTCATGACCTTTGACACGACTTTCATTAACTCTTTTGCCGGCTGTGGCAACTCGACACCACCGGCACGTTTAGCTTCGGCACCGTGATGGGCCTCATCTATTTTCATCTGCTCGATGATCGCACGACTCTTCTGATCGCTGGCTGACAAAGTCTGCAGATGGCCATCAAGATGTTTAATGACCTGCTTCTCGGTCTCGGCCACAAAACCCAGACTCCACTTGTCGCCAAGGACGCCTGCAACAGCACCGATGGCGAAGGAACCCGCATACCACAGTGGATTCAGGTAACTGACATGTCCATCCAACTCATTAATGCGTTTTTCACACCAGTCGAGATGGTCATTTTCTTCTTCAGCAGCGCGCTCCATGCGGTCCCGGACATTCTCGAGGCGCGCTGTCAGCGCCTGCCCCTGGTAGAGCGCCTGCGCCGCCACTTCACCGGCATGATTGACACGCATGAGGCGAGCAGATTCAGCCTTCTCTGCCTCACTGAGTTCTGCTTCTTCACGGTCATCGGCGGGGTTGGCACGGCCTGTCACCAGAGGGCGGCCAGCCAGCGTGCGCAAAGCCTGGTCAAAATTCACAATCAGGTGGTCAATTGGACTGTAGCTGTGGTTTCTCATGGAGACAGTGTGCGCAAATTGAGGCCCGGATTCAACTTACCGCTACAACAATGCGCTCAGTGCAGGGCACGGCCACAGCCCCGTAAAACCCGCCCGTTCAGAGTCGCGCTGACCCG
>JAOUCS010000033.1 GCA_029859645.1 Lysobacterales bacterium
ATCCAGTAAAGGCCTGGGCAAAGCGTGTGCTGCCGCCTTGGCGGCGGAAGGGGTCGATGTCCTGATCTGTGGCCGGACCGCCGCTACCCTGGAAGCCGCCGCGGCAGACATTGAATCTGCCGGAAGCGGGAACGTCCGGTTCGTGGTGGCAGACGTGACGACCGGCGAAGGCCGCGATGCCTTGCTGGCGGCCTGCCCTCAGCCTGACATCCTGGTCAACAATGCCGGCGGCCCTCCGCCGGGAGATTTCAGAAACTGGGATCAGCAGGACTGGTTCGATGCGCTGAATGCCAACATGTTCAGCGCCATCGATATGATCCGGCGCGTGCTGGATGGCATGGTAGGGCGCCGATTTGGCCGCATCGTGAACATCACCAGCGTGGCCGTGAAAATGCCTGTGAAAACGCTCGGCCTGTCCAACGGTGCACGTGCCGGTCTGACCGGCTTTATTTCCGGCATCGCCCGCGAAAATGCCTGTCACAATGTCACGATCAACAACCTGTTACCGGGTTACATCGCGACCGACCGCATGTGGTCGGTGCTGCAGGCCGGGGCAAGCGCTTCAGGCCGGGATTTTGAATCGTTCAAGCAAGCCCATTTTTCACAGGTGGGCGCAAAGCGGCCCGGTGAACCCGACGAGTTCGCCGCGTGCTGTGCTTTTCTGTGCAGCGAGCAGGCGGCCTACGTGACTGCACAGAATCTGCTGGTCGATGGAGGTCTCTATCCCGGCACGCTCTGAAAATCAGCAATGACCGATATTCCGACGTCCTGCGTTCGATTCAGCTGAACCAGCCGGGTAGCTGCTTCTTCGAGCGTAATGGTTCGGCCAATGAGTCGGTCCGGGGAAATCAGACCGTCTGAAATCATTTTCAGAATATCCGGATAACGATGCGACTGGATGCCATGGCTGCCCAGGATCTCCAGTTCATTGGCGACGATCAGGCCGGACGGCACCCTGGTATTGCATTGATCAGGCGGCAATAGCCCAACCTGGATGTGCCGGCCACGTTTGCGCAGACACGCAATTGAGTTGAAACAGGTTTCCGGGTGGCCCAGGGCGTCGATGGAAACGTGCGCTCCGCCATCGGTTTGCTGCCTGATTTCACCGATGACATCAGCGGTGCCGGAGGCGTTGATACAGATTTCGGCGCCGAGGTTCCGGGCGAGGTCCAGCTTGCCGTCACTGATGTCTACGGCGATCACCCGGGCACCGAGAGCCTGGCCGATCTGGATTGCCGATAAGCCAACTCCACCGCAACCATGCACCGCGAGCCATTGGTCGCGCGTCAGCTTACCCTGGTCGACCACCGCCCTGAACGAAGTGGCGAAGCGGCAACCCAATACAGCTGCCGTCTTGAAATCCACCGATTCGGGCAGTCGGACCAGGTTGATGTCCGCATAACGGATGGCAACGTATTCCGCAAACGAACCCCAGTGAGTGAATCCTGGCTGGAATTGATGGTCGCAAACCTGCTGATTGCCCGAAGTGCACTGCGGACAGCGCCCGCAACCGCAAACGAAGGGCAGGGTGACCCGGTCGCCGGGTTGCCAAAGCTCCACAGCGCTGCCTGTGGCTTCGATAATTCCTGCGAGTTCATGGCCGGGAACATGCGGTAAGCTGATGTCGGCGTCATGCCCCATCCAGCCATGCCAGTCACTGAGGCACAAGCCGCTGGCCTTCACCCGGATGACGACGCCGTCCGGGGCAGGCGTTGGGTCGGCTACGTTCCTTACCGTGACAGCTCCCTTGAATTCCTCGAAATATACGGCCCTCATGTCACTAGATGTTGTAGGTGCTGGACGCGGTATCCCCACCGTGCCCCGTCCAGTTGGTGTGGAAGAATTCACCGCGCGGCCGGTCAATCCGCTCATAGGTGTGTGCGCCAAAAAAATCACGCTGGGCTTGCAACAGGTTGGCCGGCAGGCGCTCTGAACGATAGCCGTCGTAGTAGGCCAGGGCAGAGCCAATGGCTGGCATGGGAACCCCCAGGGTAGCAGCAGCGGCGGCTACCCTTCGCCAGGCAGTTTGCGCATCTGCGATGGCCCGGGCGAAAAAGTCATCCAGCAGAAGATTGGCCAGTTCCGGGTTTTTCTCGAACGCATCACGGATGTTCTCCAGGAATCGCGACCGGATGATACAACCACCTCGCCACATCAGTGCCACGGCGCCGTAATCCAGATCCCAGTCCATCTCCATCGACATGGCCCGCATCAATTGGTAGCCCTGGGCGTAGGAAACGATCTTAGACGCGTACAGTGCCTGTTCGAGGTCATCGATCATGGATCCGGTACTGCCCTCGAAATGCGATGACGGGCCACTCAATAGCCTGGAAGCGACCTCTCGTTCGTCTTTCAGGGCAGATAGGCAGCGGGCAAAAACGGCCTCGGCGATGGTAGTCAGCGGCTGGCCCATGTTCAGAGCCTCGATACCGGTCCATTTGCCGGTGCCTTTCTGACCGGCAGTATCAAGTATCAGGTCCAGCGTGGCTTGCCCGTTCTCGTCTTTGTAACCCAGGATGTCACGTGTGATCTCCACCAGGTAACTGTCCAGAACGCCGTCATTCCAGCGGGCAAAAACCTTGTGCATGGCTTCGTTGGATAAACCCAGCCCAACGGACATCATCTGGTAAGTCTCGCAGATCATCTGCATGTCGCCGTACTCGATGCCGTTATGCACCATTTTCACGAAATGCCCGGCGCCGCCCCGGCCGACCCATTCACAACAGGGTTCGCCCTGGTCGGTCCGCGCAGCAATTGCCTGGAAAACCGGTTTCACATGCGGCCAGGCTTCGGGGTTTCCGCCCGGCATGATGCTGGGTCCTTTCAGCGCCCCTTCTTCACCGCCGGAAACACCGGTGCCGATGAAGAGAATCCCACGGTCCCCCAGTTGGTCCGTACGCCTGATGCTGTCCCGGAATTCGCTATTGCCGCCGTCGATGACGATGTCGCCGGGTTCCAGGAACGGCAGCAGGGATTCGATCACCTTGTCCACGACGGTTCCGGCCTTCACCATGAGCATGACTTTCCGGGGTCGCTCCAGGCGGGAACAAAGCTCCTCAACCGAATGAGTGCCCTGGATGGACTTGCCCGCTGCACGACCTGCGATGAAAGCATCCACGACCGGGGTCGTTCGGTTGAACACTGCAACATTAAATCCGCGACTTGCCATGTTGAGCACCAGGTTTTCACCCATCACTGCCAGGCCAACAAGGCCAATGTCTGCTTTTTGCATTTTTTGTTTCCTATTGCTGAATTTGTCGATCAATTACCAATCCCGGAATGCATTACTCATGGTGCACCAATTGATGCCGCCAATGCCAGCAGGCGGCCATCGGAGCGCCGTGGGCCAATCAACGAAATGCCGAGCGGGCAACCGTCAGACCGGGCCAGTGGCAGGCTCACCTGTGGTAGACCGGCGAGACCGGCGATGCAAAGCAGGGTCAGGGCATTCTGGCGAAACTGTTCCAGCTGTTCGCCTTCGAGGTTTCGCGGCAGGGCAATAGAGGGCGAGGTTGGCAGGCAGATAATGCTATCGGTTCCGAGCAGTTCGTCAAGACTTTGGGTTACCTCATTGCGAATCTGCAGAGCAGCAGGAATCATCTTCCGGTCCAGCGATGCGGCCCAATCAAACCGGGCCTGAATTTGCGGGCCAAATTTCGGCTGTGTATTCCTGATCCAGTCGCCGTGAGTCTGCCAGACCTCTGCGCCCTGCAGGGTCCGGAATGCCTCCATCCATTCTTGTGCTTTGCCGTGATACAGCTTGATTGGGTCAAACTGGCCCAACGACTGCTCGAGAGCTGCGATGGCCAGGTCCAAAGCGGGGCGCACGTCACTGAAAACCAGCTCCATGGCATCCGACGCCAGCAGCAAATTGCGGAATTCGTACTCGTTTTGGCGATACCTCAGCAGGACCTGTCCAACCCGTTTTAACCCGTCGCTATCACGGGCGAACCAGCCTACCGTGTCGAAGCCGGGCGCCAAGGGAACGACACCATCGTTGGCCACCAGGCCGTGAGTTGGACGGAACCCGAAGATTCCGCAATTACTGGCAGGCAAACGGACCGAGCCGCCGGTATCTGTGCCCAGTGCGAAATCAACCAGTCCACCAGCAACAGCAGATGCGGAACCGCTGGACGAGCCGCCCGGTATTCGGCCGGGTGCATTTGGATTGACAGGAGTGCCGTAGTGATGATTTTCGCCGTTGAGGCTGAAGGTCAGTTCGTCGGTATGGGTCTTACCGACAAGCGTGGCGCCGGCATCCAGCAGGCGTTGTATCGAACTTGCGGTGTATTCTGCAGGAGGATGAGTGCGCAGCCAGTCCGGATTACCGGCGCCGGTCTGGAAACCGGCAACGTCGAATACATCCTTCGCGGCAAAAGTCAGGCCTGACAGTGCCCGGCCTGGAGTGCCTTCAAGTTGAACGTCCTGATCAGAACAAAATGCGCCTAAGTGATCATCCATCCGAGGCTTCTTTAATTGCCACCGCCCACCAGCGCCAGCAACAGGCCGGCTGCAACCGCAGAGCCGATCACACCGGCGACATTCGGGCCCATGGCATGCATCAGCAGGAAGTTGTTGGGGTTGCTTTCCAGGCCAACCTTGTTGACTACCCGGGCTGCCATGGGTACGGCAGAGACGCCGGCAGCACCGATCAGCGGATTCACTTTGCCACCGGTCAAGCGATGCATGGCCTTGCCCATCAGGACGCCGGATGCCGTGCCGATGGAAAAGGCAAAAGCGCCCAGTGCCAGAATGCCCAGGGTTTGAACATTCAGGAATGTTTCCGCCTGTAGCTTGGAGCCCACGGCCAGGCCGAGGAAGATGGTGACCAGGTTGATCAATTCGTTTTGGGCGGTCTTATTGAGCCGTTCGACCAC
Source organism: Lysobacterales bacterium (assembly GCA_029859645.1). Taxonomy (GTDB): domain Bacteria; phylum Pseudomonadota; class Gammaproteobacteria; order Xanthomonadales; family SZUA-36; genus JAHEFT01. The sequence continues at coordinate 4,878 of JAOUCS010000033.1, forward strand.
GCCGCATTCGCGCAGTAAGTTGCCGAAAGTCAGCATGCCGATCAGCGGCATGGCGGCCGGCAGGAACAGTGCCGTGACCAGCAGGATGACCAGCGGAAACAGAATTTTTTCCAGTGCTGTGACCGGCCGCAACTGCTCCATCACGACCCGGCGCTCCACTCTGGTAGTCAGTGCCTTCATGATGGGAGGTTGGATGATCGGCACCAACGCCATATACGAATACGCGGCTACCGCAATGGCGCCCAGCAGTTCGGGTGATAAACGCGAGGCCAGGAAGATCGCGGTAGGTCCGTCGGCGCCGCCGATGATGCCGATGGCGGCCGCGTCCTGCAGGCTGAAATCGAAGCCCGGCAGAAAGTTGAGTGCGAGTGCGCCGAGCAGCGTCAGGAAAATCCCAAACTGCGCAGCAGCGCCGAGGATCAGCGTCTTGGGGTTGGCGATCAGGGCGCCGAAGTCGGTCAGCGCTCCCAGTCCCAGGAAAATCAGCATCGGAAATACACCGGTTTCAATGCCGACGTAGTAAATATAGCCCAGCAGACCCTGCGGACCGGCCATGTCGGCGATCGGGATATTGCTGAGGATTGCACCGAAGCCGATGGGGACCAGTAACAGGGGCTCGAATTTCTTCGCGATAGCCAGGTAGAGCAGGACGCCGCCAACCGTGATCATCAACAGTTCGCCGAGACCGATATTGGCAAACCCGGTGGTTAGCCAGAGTGTTTTCAGCGTGGATTCCATGGCCGCCTATCCTGTGTGATCAGGAGATATAAAGCAAAGGGTCATGCAGGGCAACGTGATCACCTTCGCGCACAGCCACCTTGAAAATCGTACCATCACGCGGCGCCCGCACCTCGGTTTCCATCTTCATCGCTTCCACGATCATGATGACGTCGCCCTGGTGGACTTTCTGTCCGGGTTTGACCTTGACCTTGAACACGTTGCCGGCCAGCGGGGCAGGGACCACTTCGCCGTCAGATTTACTCGCAGCGCCGGTGGCAGCCGGTGATATGGAAGTGACCGCGCCGCTGGGTGCTACCTCGACGTCGAAGGACTGGCCATTCACTTTTACGGTGTAGGATTCCGGACCGCCGCTCGAGGCGGCCGCCCCGGTTGCGGCGGGAACTGCGCCCTTGGCTGGCTCTGTGCCGGTGGGCGCCGGTTCAAAGGCCGCCGGGTTACCCCGGTTTTCGAGGAATTTCAGGCCGATCTGCGGGAACAACGCATAGATCAGGACATCGTCGATGACATCTTTTGCCAGGGTCATGCCCTTGTGCCGTGCTTTGTCGGTTAGTTCTGCCGTCAAGCGGTCCACCTCGGGATCCAGCAGGTCCGCCGGTCTGCAGGTGATCGGTTCGCCACCGTCCAGCACCCGGGCCTGCAATTCGGCATTGACCGGCGCCAGCGTGGCGCCGTACTCACCTTTCAACACGCCGGCTGTTTCCTTGGTGATCGACTTGTAGCGTTCGCCCAGCATCACGTTGATAACCGCCTGCGTACCGACAATTTGCGAGGTGGGTGTCACCAGCGGAATGAAACCCAGGTCCTCACGCACCCGTGGAATTTCTTCCAGAACCTCGTCCAGGCGGTCGGCGGAACCCTGTTCCTTGAGTTGTCCTTCCATGTTGGTCAGCATGCCGCCCGGGACCTGGGCTACCAGGATGCGGGAATCGATGCCCTGTAATGCCCCCTCGAACCTGGCATATTTTTTACGTACGCCCCTGAAATAGGCTGAAATCTCTTCCAGTTCGGTCAATTTCAGCCCGGTATCGCGGTCGGTATCTTCAAACACCGCCGCGATGGTTTCCGTGGCTGTGTGGCCATAAGTCTGGCTCATGGATGATATCGCTGAATCAACCATGTCAACGCCGGCTTCGGCCGCCTTGACCAGGGTGGGTGTGCTTAGCCCGGTGGTTGCATGGCAATGCAGCGCAATCGGGATGTCACAGGATTCCTTCAGGCGTGAAACCAGTTCCTCGGCAACGAACGGCTTCAGCAGGCCGGCCATATCCTTGATGCACAGGGAATGGCAGCCCATATCTTCCAGGCTTTTGCCCATATCGACCCACATATCGGTGGTATGTACCGGGCTGACCGTGTAAGACATCGCGCCCTGTGCGTGGCGGTCGACCGCGCGTACGGCGTTGACGGCGGTTTTGAAATTGCGCAGGTCGTTCATAGCGTCGAAGATGCGGAACACGTCCATGCCGTTGACGGCACAGCGCTCGACGAATTTCTCGACCACGTCATCCGCATAATGGCGATAGCCGAGAATGTTCTGAGCCCGGAACAGCATCTGGTGACGGGTATTGGGAATGGCGCGTTTCAAGGTGCGCAGCCGCTGCCACGGGTCTTCGCCAAGATACCGTATGCAGGCATCGAAAGTAGCGCCGCCCCAGGTCTCCAGGGACCAGAAGCCCATCTTGTCCAGTTTTTCCGCGATTGGCAGCATGTCATCAATGCGCATACGGGTGGCCAACAGTGACTGGTGCGCGTCACGCAATACCAGTTCGGTGATGCCTAGTTTCTTAGCCATGAGAGATTGAACTCCTGTAAGTTCAGTGTTTTTCTTTGCGATAGCGATGGACTGCCGCACTGATCACCGAGACCACAGTGGGGTCCAGCGATCCGGAATCTGTGTGGGATGCATGAAACGGTTGGGGTTGGCCCGGCGGTTGCAGGCGGTGCGCCAGTTTCGACATCCACTGGATCACCAGCACCATGAACGTGAGCAGAATGAACACCGTCACCATTCCTGTCAGGGTCAGTTCCAATCCCCGGGTCAGCTCTTCGGTTACTGACATGTTTTTACTAACCTCCAGTGGTGCCGCAGCATCCTACGCGTGCAGATTTTACCTGTGAGTGGGTATCCTGCGGCTTTGAAACATCCACAAGGCTGATCTGTATCACACTCGATCCGAACCACTTTAAAGCGTCCTGTAAATCGCGTCCAGCCGAAGGCTCCCGGCCGGTTGAACCTGGGGCCTCCCGCCGGTTCGCTGAAAGGTGAGGCAGGTCAGTTTTGAGCTGAGAATCGACGGGTAGAAAGATTTCTGCGCTCTGCTGACTTGCGGTAGAGAACGGCGGGCGGAAATGGGGCTAGAATAGCAGGTGTCGATCCGGTCAATTTTGGAACCCCAAAATGCACCTCATTACAACCGCTTTATCTGCAGCCATCATCCTGCTTGCGGCATCCATCAATGTGTCAGCCCAGCCGCACATGAAAGACCCGCTCTGGGACAGGTCCACGGCCATGCAATTCGTGGACAAGGCGCGGGCCATGGATTCCCTCAAACCGATGTACGAAATGGCACGATCCGGAGATGAAGCCGGGCTGATGCGTGCATTGACGGGGATGAGTTCCGATCCGGATTTGACGGCCCCTTCCCGGGATTACATGGTCTACAGTTTCACGCTCGGCCTGGGTGACATGCGAGCTGATGCCGTGAGTTCGGAAGTGATGGGTTGGCTTGCCGCTTACGAGCCCGCCACCTGGGTCGCCCATGAAGAGCATCCACGCATGGCCGTGCCCTTGTTCAATGTCCGTGCCGCTGCGCAGGGTGTCGCCAACGGTTGGGAGCGGCAAAAAGCACTGGACTCCGCGGAACGGGCCCTGGGTGAGCAGCCGGCTCAATTCATCTCTGAATACCTGGCGGCCACCCAGGCCGGCCAGCGGGGCTATATCGATGCTCTGGAAAGGGTCCCGTTTGAGAAAACTCTGGAACTGAGCCGCCTGGCCCTGGAAATGCTCGCCGGATCACCCGAATTGACGCATCTGGCTGCACGTGCCGCTATCGCATCCGGCAGCTCGGAGCTGTTGCGCCGTTCAATCGCCCTTGGGCAAGGGCCGGGGCTGGCCAGGGCCTTCAAGGATGCAGCAGCTGAACTCAGCGCAGAAGAATCCGCAAGCCTGCTTGAAGACGTCATGGAGAAGGAATCCGACAGCAAGGCAGCGCTGGCGATCGCACTTTTGGCCCCGGGCACACTGGCTGATCCGGCGGTGCGCGACCTGATGTTCAACGCCATGGCTGATCAAAACCTGGGCGCCTCTGTCGCGCTCGTGTTGGGCAGCAGTGCCGACCCGGAAATTCAATCACGGTTGAGTGAGATCGCTACAGGAGGAGCGGGCCTCGAGCAACAAAGGGCGCAACTGGCGATCAGTTTCAAACCAGCGCGGAGGGTGGACTGATGGGCGTTCCTTTTCGGTTTTCAGTCGTTGCCGTGATGCTGCTGGCAATTGCTCCTTTTGACGGTTTGCTGGCCCAGGCCCGGATTGTGGAATGGGTGGAAAACGCTCCGGCCAGTGATGCGGACAAGATCGCTTTGGGTTACCCGGTTCCGATACCGGTGGATACGCCGCTGCCATTCGCCGGGTATCGAACTTACAACGGACTTCATGCCCGTCACCAGGACCTGGCCAATACATCTCCATGGGCACACGGTATCGAACTGGGTCAGACGACCATGGGGCGTACGATTTGGCTGTATCAATTGGGTGACGAAGACAGAACGACCGTCACTGGCCTGCCGGAACATGCGATGCTGACTAACGGCGGGATCCATGCGCGCGAATGGCAATCTCATGAAGTGGCCACCGGTATCATCGAGTTGCTGGCGGCAGGGGAAGACGACGACTTTCTGCTGAGCTACCTGCGCGACAATGCCAATATCCTGGTCATCCCCGTTCTTAACATTGACGGTTTCCTGCAGACCCAGAGGTATCCCAGTACAAATTGGCTGGGTACGGATCCGAGCGATCCGGATGAATGGCCTCGTGACGGCCGCATGAGGCGCAAGAACATGCTGGGAGCTGACGAGAACCTGATGACCCGGGGCGACCACCTTGAGGGTGTCGATCTGAACCGCAACAATGCGCCATTCTGGGCGACTAACCCCGACCGCTCCTCCGATGACTCAATCTCGCTCGTGCACCACGGTGCAGCCCCCGCTTCCGAACCGGAAATCCAGTCCCTGGACGCGGCGGCCCAGTACGGTCCGGCGGAAAAACTCAGCATGTACACCGACCTGCATTCCTATTCGCAGGTTCATTTCTGGACCCGCAATCTGAATGTTGGCCTGGCCAATGAAACCTCGCGGCTGCTCGGCACATTCAGCAACTATCACATGGCCTATGACGCCGGCAAGTATTACTGGTTCGACAACAAGTCGAACATACCCATCAACCAGGGCATCGGATCGACTGACGAGTACTTCACGCAAACCTACCTGGTTCCCGCCTGGACCCTGGAAGTCGAACCCTCCGGCGGCCAGCATCCGGGCCTGCCCGGGCAGGGAGCCGACTACGGTGGCCTGGGCCGCAACGGCCATGACGGCTTCATCATGCCGGAATCCGAGGTCCCGCGGGTCAGAACCGAATTGGCCGAGACTTTCATGATGGCCTATTACCAGCAGGCCGGCCCTCCTTCGATAGCGGCGATCCGGTTCATCGACGTGGCTACCGGCGCCGTGGTGATGGAATCAGAATGGGATGTATCCAGCGAGACTGCGCGGGAACTTTATTCGTTCACTACCCAGCCCCTGCAATTTGACCGGGATTACCAGTTCTGGGTGGCTTTCGACAAGCCCATGCGCTGGCGGGAAGGCGGCGAGGTGGTGCCGTTGCCGGGTCAGCCGAACGCGAAACAGGATCTGGATGCTGAACTGATCATCGAGGGCGGTGAACTTAATGTCATACCCTCAACCGGCTTCTGGGCCGATCAACCCGGAGGTGCTCCAGACGGCTACATGCATTACCGCGATGACGCTCTGAATATCGGGTTCAGCATCCCGGCGAACGAGAACAACATGAGCCTGGTCGACGGTGTTGCACAGGTCACCCTGTCGCTCAATGCCTGGGACATGACCGGTACACGGCTGGACGCAAATCCGGCGACTGTCGCTCGCTGGGTAGACGGCAGTTGGTCGGGTTTTGAGAACACCTCGGGTGATGACCGGAATAATGAGGGTGGGTACGATGAGACGACGCAATTTCAGGTCACGTCCGAGGACCTGGGTGCCCCATTCGTGATTGAACCGGGGGTTTCATCGGCATGGTTTGATCCGTCCCGTAACGGCGAGGGGTTCATGCTCGAGATCCTGGAGGACAACCAGGCCGTCATGTACTGGTTTACCTATGACACCGAAGGGAACCAGGACTGGTACGTCGGCCAGGGAGAGATTCGCGGCAACCGTATCCTGTTTCCGGAACTGATCCAGGTATCCGGTGGCGAATTCGGACCTGGGTTCGACCCCGCTAACGTCACCCATAAAGTAGTCGGCTCGGCCACCTTCATCTGGTCGAACTGCCACACCGGTGCGATGGACTGGGAACTCGACCCGAACGGCAACAGCAGGCGCAGCGGCCGCATGAACCTGCAACGCCTCTCTTACGTGATGGGCCTGGGTTGCGGCATGTCACCCGTAACGCCGGAAATCGAGGCCGGTCAGTTAAGCGGGTCCTGGTACGATCCGAGCCATGCCGGCGAAGGCTATGTGCTGGAGATACTGACCGATCGAAGCGCGCTGGTTTACTGGTTCAGCTTCGATGCCGAGGGAAACCGCCGCTGGTTTTTTGGCACAGGGGAAATCCAGCAGGATAAACTGGTGTTCAGCCAGATGTTGACCACCAGTGGCGGAGTATTCGGTGAGGGTTTCAATCCGGATACTATTGAAGTCGATCCCTGGGGTTCACTGGAAATGGAGTTGACTTGTGATGCAGGAACGGCCAGGTTCGCACCGACCGAGGAAGCATTCGAAGCCGGCACCCTGGATGTTGACCGGTTGACCTACCTGGCCGGGCTTTCCTGTGACGGTTGAGTGCTGTCAGGCATGATTTTGGAGTGTGATGAATGAAAGATCTGCGTAAGTTTTATATCAACGGTGAATGGGTCGATCCGATCTCATCGGAACAAAGGGATGTGATCAACCCGGCCACGGAATCGAAGGTCGCAATGATCACCATGGGTTCCGTCGAAGATGTCGAAAAGGCCGTAGCCGCGGCAAACATGGCGTTTCCGGAATATGCCCAAACAGAGAAAGCTGAGCGCCTCGCCCTGCTTGAAAAATTGCTGGAGATTTATAACGAGCGTTATGAAGAGATGGCGCAGGCCATCACCACCGAAATGGGCGCGCCGATTTCCATGTCCCGGGAAGCCCAGGCCGATTGCGGTTCAGGTCACCTGCAGGGTTTTATCGATGCCATGAGGGCGCAGGAAGAGCGGGTCATGCTGCACAACGGTGACATCCTGGTGCGAGAACCGATTGGTGTATGTGGCCTGATCACGCCGTGGAACTGGCCGATGAACCAGGTCGCACTGAAGGTGATCCCGGCGCTGGCTTCCGGTTGCGCCTGCATTTTGAAGCCGTCGGAATTTACGCCGCGTTCGGCAGCCCTTTACGCGGAAATGATTGATGCGGCTGGTTTCCCGGCTGGCGTGTTCAACCTGGTCAACGGTGACGGCCCAACGGCGGGAGCCACCTTGTCCCGGCATCCGGATGTGCAAATGATTTCGTTTACCGGTTCTACCCGTGCCGGCAGGGCCATCAGCAAGGATGCGGCCGATACCATCAAGCGGGTCACGCTGGAACTGGGTGGCAAATCTCCAAACCTGGTGTTTGCCGACTGTGGCGATCAGCTGGAAGCCCGGGTCCGGGCCTCGGTCGAAGAGTGTTTTTACAATACCGGGCAGTCCTGTGATGCACCGACGCGTTTACTGGTCGAGCGATCCTGTTATGACCGCGTGCTGGAGATAGCAGAGCAGGTGGGCAGGGAGCAGGCCGTGGGTGATCCTGCTGTGGAGGGGGATCATATTGGCCCCCTGGTCAGCGATATTCAGTTCGGCCGCGTCCAGGGGCACATCGAGCGCGCTGTCCAGTCCGGTGTGCGGCTTTTGTGCGGCGGTGCAGGAAAACCCGGTGGATTTGATACCGGTTACTACGTGAGGCCAACCATTTTTGCCGATGTCAGTAATGATATGCCGATCGCCCGCGAAGAAGTGTTTGGGCCGGTGCTGGCCATTATTCCATTCGATTCCGAAGACCAGGCCATTCAGATCGCCAACGATACAGCTTACGGCCTGGCCGCCTACATTCAGACGGGTGATAACGAGAGAGCGGAGCGGGTCGCGGCGAAACTCAGGGCCGGAGCGGTTCACGTCAACGGCGGCGGAATGGAGTACGGCAGCCCGTTCGGCGGTTACAGACAATCCGGCAATGGGCGTGAAGGCGGCATGCTGGGACTGGATGATTACCAGGAAGTGAAGACCCTGCATTTTGGTTAATCAACGGCGCCTTTATTGCCTTTTTGGCGGTAAAATGGCACAGTGGAATAGGAATGACTCCATCAAGGGAAGGAGCTGGAAGCTCATGTACATGAAAAAAAAGGGAATTCTCAGTCTTATCGCGTCACTGGGCCTTGTTGCAGGGTGTGCAACCACGGCCCCCGTTGCCGAAGGTCCTACACCGCCGCAGAACCTGTTGGGATCGACCGACGAACTTCAATTAATCACCGAATTGTCCATTGACCTGGCCAAAACCTATGGTGGCCACAAGGTGCTTGTCGTGCTGGGCCTGGAAGACACCCTGCTGGATACCCGGGGAGATACAAACGCCTCTTGCGCCGGCCACCGCCAATCGATTCGGGCCAAGCAGGACGATGCCGCGATGCAGGTCCAACGCATGCAGGAAGCGGGTCTGAAGGTCATCGCGATGACCTCCCGGGGCTCTGAATGTGTAGACGTAACCATCCGCGAGCTAAACAGCAATGGTTTCGAATTCCAGGCCAGCGGTTATCCGGCGGGATTCAACTATGCAACCAGCGATGGCTTGCTCAGTTACAAACAGGGGGTATTTTTCACGACGGACCAGAGCGAAGGCCCTGCACTCAAGCGGTTGGTTGAAAGCGCAGGGCAGCCGTACCCGGCATTGATCGTCGTGGCCGATTACCATCAGAAGGACCTGAATTCGGTCATGAAGTCATTTTCGACCTCTGCGATCAAGGTCCATACCTGGAGATACAACCGCGAGGAAAAGCAGGTAGCCTCGACGGGGAACTGACCGGCGCTTCAAAACATGATCTCGATTAATGCGGAATTTTTCCGCATGCCTTAACGTGTGCTCAATTCAATTGGGATGAGCACCATGCAAAACAAAATTTCAGAACTTGAACCCCGCGCAATGTGGAGATACTTTGCCGATCTCAATGCCGTTCCGCGGGCCTCCAAGAAAGAACAGCGTGTCATCGCTTTCATGAAAAGCTTCGGTCAGGGGCTCGGCCTGGAAACCCTGGTCGACGACGTCGGTAATGTCATCATCCGCAAACCTGCTTCACCCGGTATGGAAGACCGCGCCACCGTTGTGCTGCAGGGTCACCTGGACATGGTGCATCAGAAAAACGCTGACACCGACTTTGATTTCGACAGCCAGGGCATCGACATGTACATCGATGGTGACTGGGTGAAGGCGCGGGGTACCACGCTGGGTGCCGATAACGGCATTGGTGTTGCTTCCGCGATGGCGATCCTGGCTTCTGATGACATTCAACATCCCCCCATCGAAGCCCTGTTCACCATCGACGAGGAAACCGGGATGACCGGCGCGATGGGTCTGAAGGGCGGATTGCTCGATGGCGATATTCTGCTCAACCTGGATACTGAAGACGATAACGAGATCACCATTGGTTGTGCGGGTGGCGTCGATGTCACGGTAACAGGCACTTACGAGCAGGAAAAACCAGCCGCAGGCAGTGAGGCGTTTCATCTCGGCGTGAAGGGACTGACCGGCGGTCACTCCGGTATGGACATTCACCGTGGTCGCGGTAATGCCAACAAGCTGATCAACCGGCTGTTGTTATTGGCGGCGGAAAACCTGGGCATCCGGGTCGCCTCGATTGACGCCGGCGGCCTGCGCAACGCAATTCCGCGCGAATCTTTTGCAACGATTGTTGTGGACCAGGCTGATACAGGTCGGCTCAGGGAATTTATTGCCGGCGAAACCGAGATTCTGAGAGCTGAATATGCCAGCACCGACCCGGGCCTGGAAGTGACCCTCGAGGCAGCTGACACCCCGCCGGCGCTCCTGAACAGCGACTTTCAGGGCAAAATCCTGCGCGCTGTCTGGGCCTGTCCCAACGGTATATTCCGGATGAGCCCGGATATCGATGACCTGGTACAGACCTCCAATAACCTGGCGCGGGTTCGTGTCAGTGATGGCGAATACAAGGTGCTTTGCCTGACACGGGGTTCTGTGGACACAGAAAAAATGGACCTGGCCCGCGCCATCCGCTGCACCTTCGAACTGATCGGGGCGGACGTCTCCTTTGACGGGGCCTATCCCGGCTGGGCACCGCGGCCGAACGCGCCGATTGTGAAAATGATGAGCGCGCTGTACGAGGAAATGTTCGGTCAGAAAGCCCCGGTGCTGGCCTGCCACGCGGGACTGGAGTGCGGCATCCTGGGAACTAACTACCCGGATATGCAGATGATCTCATTCGGCCCGAACATCCGGGGCGCGCATTCACCGGACGAAAAAGTTCAGATCAGCTCGGTGCAGAAATACTGGGGCTACCTGATGGAAGCGCTGCAGAGAATTCCGCGAAAATAGCCGGCCAATCTACCTTTACAGGAAATGGGGGCATCGTATGAACCCGAACGAGATGAATCTGGAAGCCATAGGCCGATTGGTCGATCAGCACCAAATCCAGAGCATTGACCTGAAATACGCTGATCTCGTAGGTAACTGGTACCACATCAATTTTCCGCCGAGACGGCTGGAGCACGTGCTCAGGAATGGCATTCCCTTCGATGGTTCCAGCATTCCCGGGATGAAGTCCGTTGAAGCCGGGGACATGGTGCTCATGCCCGATCTGGTTACAGCGGTGGTGGACCCGTTTACAGAAACCCCGACTCTGCGGATGTTGAGCTATATCTGCGATGCCGATACCCGTATGGGTGTCAACAAGGACCCGCGCACGGTCGCTATGCGGGCCAACAGTTATATGGTCGATAGTGGGATTGCCGACCAGTCGCTATGGGTGCCCGAGTTCGAGTTCTACCTGTTCAACGAGGCTGAAATAAACAACGGTAAGTACAGTGCCGGGTACCGTTTTACCTCGAACGAAAACAAGGAGGATCTGCCCGGTGGCTACCTGGACGCCGATGGCACAGCCGTGGCCCACCGCAAGGGGTACCACATCGATACGCCGTTCGACAAGCATGCGCAGGTGCGCGAGCAGATGGTGCGCCTGATCGAAGGGGTGGGCTGCCCGATCCGTTATCACCATCATGAAGTCGGCCTGTCCGGGCAACAGGAGATTGAAACCGAATTGCTGCCGTTCGAATTGATCACCGACAAGATGATGTACGTGAAGGACATTGTTCACAATTGTGCCCTGAACCATGGACTGACTGCGACCTTCATGCCCAAGCCGCTTTACGATGAACCGGGCAACGGCATGCATTTCCATATCCAGTTGCGCAAGGACGGCCGCAACGTTTTCTATCGGCAAGGAGGTTATGCAGACCTTTCGGACACGGCGCTGTGTTTCATCGGCGGAATCCTGGCTCACGGGCGATCGTTGACAGCATTCACCAACCCCAGCACCAACTCCTACAAGCGGTTGCTGCCCGGCTTCGAAGCGCCGGTCAAACTGTTTTTCGGCGTGGCCAACCGCAGTGCGGCGATTCGAATTCCCAAGTACGCGACCAGCGAAGAAGCCAAGCGCATCGAGTTTCGCACGGCAGACGGCACCTGTAATTATTACCTGGCGATGAGCGCCTTGTTAATGGCGGGCCTGGATGGCGTCCGCAACCGAATCATGCCTGGCGAGGAGAATGCATTCGGTCCATTCGATGACAACGTGTTCGACTGGCCGGAGGAGCGCCAGGAGCAGCTTACCTCCATCCCCATTACGCTGGAAAGTGCCTTGCAGGCACTGCAGGAGGATCATGCATACCTGCTGGAGGGAGGCGTTTTCAGCCGTGAATTGATCGATAGCTGGATCAAAGAAAAGATGAAGGAGGTGATTGCAGTGCGCAATCGCCCCCATCCATTCGAAATGAATCTCTACTACAGTTTGTGATTATTCCTCGTCCATGAACGGATAGGCGAAATCCGTGGGTGGAACGAAGGTCTCCTTGATGGTCCGGGTTGATACCCAGCGCATCAGGTTGGCCTGTGAACCGGCCTTGTCGTTGGTGCCCGAAGCGCGGCCGCCACCGAAGGGTTGCTGGCCAACCACGGCGCCGGTCGGTTTGTCATTGATATAAAAATTGCCCGCGGCATGCTCGAGTTTACTGATGGCGATGCTCGCGGCTTTGCGGTCGCGGCTGAAAATCGCGCCGGTGAGGGCATACATCGAAGAACAGTCGCACAATTCCAGGGTCTCTTCGAAAGCTTCGTCCTCGTAGACATAGACCGTCAGCACCGGGCCAAAAATTTCCTCCACCATCGTCTTGAAATGCGGGTCGGAGGCGAGGATCACCGTGGGTTCGATGAAGTATCCTGTGCTGTCATCGTATTGGCCACCGATCAGGACTTCCGCCCCTTCATTTTCATGGGTGTAATCAATGTAGGCCGTGATCGAATTGAACGCAGCCTGGTCAATGACCGCGCCGAAAAAGTTACGGAAGTCTGTAGGTGGCCCCATCTTGATGCGCGCCATGTCGGCTTTCAGACCATCCTCGACTTGCGGCCACAGTGAGCGCGGAATATAAGCCCGGCTGGCGGCCGAGCATTTCTGCCCCTGGTATTCGAAAGCGCCGCGAACCAGCGCGGTCACCAGCGTGGGCACATCTGCGCTGGAGTGCGCGAACACGAAGTCTTTGCCACCTGTCTCACCGACAATCCTTGGATACGATTTATAGCTGGAAATATTTTCGCCAATGGTCTTCCACATTCCCTGGAACACGCGAGTCGAGCCGGTGAAGTGAATGCCGGCCAGGTTGGGGTCGGCCAGGCAGGTGTCGCCGACGTTGGCGCCCGAGCCCGGGACAAAGTTGATCACGCCGGGTGGCAGCCCCGCTTCTTCCAGCATTTGCATGAATAGCCAGGGCGTGTAAACCAGCGATGATGCAGGTTTCCAGACCACGGTATTGCCCATCAGGGCGGGTGCTGTGGGAAGATTGCCGGCAATGGCTGTGAAATTGAACGGTGTCACGGCAAACACGAAGCCTTCCAGCGGACGGTGTTGCACGAAGTTCCAGATACCGGCTGAAGATTCGGGCTGTTTTTCGTAAATCTCCTGGGCATAGCGCACGTTGTAGCGCAGGAAATCAATCAGTTCACAGGTGGCGTCGATCTCCGCCTGGTAAACAGTCTTGCCACCATTGAGCATGGAGCAGGCCGTCATTTGACTCCGGTACTTCACCGCCAGCAACTCGGCTGCTTTCAGGAAGATGGCGGCCCTTTCCTCCCAGCGAAAAGTCTCCCACTCGGCCTGGGCGGCGACAGCGGTGTCGATGGCGAGTTGAACCTGTTCAGGGCCAGCCTTGTGATAGGTGCCCAGCACGTGCTGGTGGTTGTGGGGCATAACGACCTTGCCCAGGTTGCCGGTCCGGATTTCCTTGCCGCCGATCACGATGGGAATATCAACCTGCGTGGCTGACATCTCCTCGAGTGCGGCCTTGAGCGCTATCTTTTCCGGGCTTCCCGGAGCGTAGTTCAGGACCGGTTCATTAACCGGGGCAGGGGTCTGGATGACCGCGTTATTCATCAGGTTCATGCTGTAAAACCTCTTCAGCCAAATGACGTTTATCGGAAGTATCGGAAGCATAGTAGCCTGCCTCGATAAAATCCATGATCTCAGTAGTCAAGTTCGTTTGCTTTTTGTTGCAGCAGCTGCAACAGGTAGTCAACGGTCGCCCGGTGCGTGCGGAAATTCAGCACGGCCAGGCGCAGAGTGAATCTGCCGTTGATGCGGGTGGATGTGATGAACACCTTGCCGTCCCGGTGAACCGATTCCACCAGGCGCTTGTTGAAATCATCGATGTCACCGTTTTGCGGCAGGTAACGAAAAGTGACAATGGACAGGTCCGGGTAGGGGCCGGTCTCGAATCGTTCCAGTTTTCCCAGTTCCTGGTGAAAGTAGCGGGCCAGCCAGATTTTTTCGGCGAGGGAAGCCCTGAAGGGCCTGAGCCCAAACAACTTCAGGGGAAACCACATTCTTGGTCCGCGAAACGGCCGCGTCAGTTCCAGCGACAGGTCGGCCGGTGAATCCCAGGTTTCATCGGCGGTAAACACCGGTTTTGCATCCTGCATGTAATCTGCGTAGTAGGCATTCGAACGGGCCAGCAGCCCGCCGTTTTTAACCAGCACGGCACCCGTGCCATAGGGAAGCCCCAGTCCTTTGTGCGGATCCATGACGATGGAATCAGCGGAATCGATGCCATCCAATACGTCCCGGCCTTCTTCACACAACAGGAAGAAACCGCCGTAGGCCGCATCGAGATGGAACCACAGGTCCTGCTGGCGGGCTATGCTTGCTACTGCCGTAAGGGGATCGACTGCACCCGTGTCGGTAGTGCCGGCGGATGCAATCACCAGCCAGGGCTTCAGTCCCTGTTCCCGGTCCGAGTTGACCAGGGCCTCCAGCGCGGCAACATCCATGCGGAACCGATCGTCCATCGGTACCTTGCGTTGTTGCACGTCCTTAAGTCCGGCCACGTGTAAAGCCTTGCCGACGCAGTGGTGAGCCTGGTCCGTAAGGTAGACGCAGGCCCTGGGTATGGTTGCGAAATCAATGCCGCAGGCGTCCCGGGCGGTGACCAGCGCCGATAGCGTCGCGATACTGCCGCCGGAGGTCAGGTCACCCGCGGCGGTTTCCGGGTAGCCTACGAGTGCCCGCATCCAGTCCACCAGGCTGAGCTCCATCCGCGCTGCGCCCGGGCCGGCGAATGAAACGCCCGAGTAGCGATTGGTGATGCCGGCGAGAAAATCGCCGATGGCAGAAGGGAACAGGCCGCCACCCGGGATGTAGCCCATCTGACCGCCGGAAGCAGGAAGTATGCCGGTGGTATCCACCTCCGATCTGAAAAAGGCCAGCAATTCGGCCATATCAACCGGCTCATCCGCGATGGGCGCCTCGCGGAAACCATTGCGGCCGTCATCGGGTTGGTAGGTTGGCGTGTCCGGCAGCCTTTCCAGCGTTGCCAGGGCATAACGTCCGGCCTGCTCGAACAGGTCATTACACTCCGCAGGGCCTGGGTCGAGCAAGCGCGACAGGCGTTCGAGTTGATCGATTTTTTTCAACATGAATTCTTATTGTCCCGGTTATCCGGTACAATATAACGCATTCCTCAGGGGTGGCCGTGTGGCCTGAGATCTGCTGAGCAGGAACCCTTTGAACCTGATCCGGTTAATGCCGGCGTAGGAATAGGACATTCCTGAATATTCCCGCTTAAGGCTCGACTGGATCTCGACCGAGATTGAGATCCTGAACATGAAAAACCACAAGAAATTTTCGCTGATGGTCTGCGCATGGCTCCCTGTCTGCACACTGGCCGATGACTCTGCTGATGAATCTTATGAATACCCGCCCGGTCCTCTCGAGGAAGTAGTGGTGTCGGAATTTCGCCGGTCGTCCGTACAGGACCTGGATTCGAGTATTACCGTGCTGAACCGCGAAGTTATCGAAACCGCGACTCTGCAGCATTTCGAAGAATTGATCTCGCTGATCCCAAACATGAATTATTCAGGCGATGGCGCCCGTGCCCGCTATTTCCAGATGCGGGGCATCGGCGAGTTGGAGCAGTACGAGGGGGCGCCCAATCCCTCGGTGGGCTTTATCATCGATGATATTGACCTGTCGGGTGTGGGCGGCATCAGCAACGTGTTCGACCTGCAACAGGTTGAAGTGTTGCGCGGGCCGCAGGCGACCCGTTTCGGGGCCAGTGCATTGGCCGGGCTGGTCTATGTCCAGTCCGCCGATCCGTCGGGAGATTTCGACGTAAACGCGGAAATCATGGCCGGTAATGATGAAACGTTCGGGGCCGGCGCGGCGATCGGCGGGCGCCTGGCCGACCGACTGGACGGCCGCTTCTCGCTACATCATTACCAGGGCAACGGGTTCTACGACAATGTCGCACTGGATACCGATGACAGCAACGAACGCGACGAATGGACCGCTCGCGGCAAGCTGCTGTGGGATATCGGCGGTGACTGGGAGGCGAAACTGAGTCTGCTGTATGCCAATTTCGACAACGGCTACGATGCCTGGTCGCCGGAAAACGGGCGCATTACTTTCAGCAACAATCCTGGCCGGGACGAGCAGGAAACCTGGGGCGGTTCATTGAAATTTTCCGGGCCCCTCGGCTCCTCGGTCGATTTTGTCAGCATCAGTTCCTATGCCGAATCGGACGTTTTGTTTTCTTTTGACGGCGAGTGGGGAGATACAGCCTACTGGTCGCCCTACGGCTACGACTATATCTATTCCGACACGCGAAACCGCGATTCCCTGGTGCAGGAGTTCCGCTTGCTCTCATCGCCGGGTGGCCGATTATTCAATGATCGCACCGACTGGGTGCTGGGCGCCTACTTTCAGCGCCTTGAAGAGTCTGACGAAATCCTCTCGTCGGGCCTCTACGACGACAGCGCGGACGCGCCCTGGAGCTATTGCACACCATGCCTCGACTACACGACGCTGGACAGCGATTACCAATCAAAAAACTATTCCATCTTCGGCCGGCTCGACAGCGATCTGACGGACCGGATGCGGTTGAATTTCGGCCTGCGTTACGAACGCTGGAAGGCGGATTATGCGGATGCTTTCAGGGATTACATCTATGGCGACCCGGACCAGCCGGTACGTAACGACTTCCGCCCTCGCGAAAACCTCTGGGGGGGAGATATCAGTCTCGATTACCAGTTGGGTGATGACGCGCGTGTCTATGGACTGATTTCCCGGGGATACAAGGCCGGCGGATTCAATCCGAGCCTGGCGCGTGCGCTGGGTCCCGGTGCGGCGCTGGATCCCGGGGTGGCGCTGGATCCCGGGGCGATCGCCTACGACCCGGAGAAGCTGATGAACTATGAAACCGGTATCAAGGGCCTATGGCTGGAGGGTAGGCTGACCGCTGAACTGGCGCTGTTTTACATGGACCGCAAAGACATGCAGTTACGCAGTTCGGCGCAGTTTACCGACAACCCGAACGATTTCGTTTTCATCACCAGCAATGCCGAAGGACATTCTTACGGGCTTGAAGCCAGCATCGCCTGGCAGCTGAATGATCAATGGCGCCTGCATGGCAGCCTGGGCCTGCTGGATTCCGAGATTGACGATTACCGGCTGGATCGCGAGGCCGACATCGAAGGCGAACTGATTGGCCGCGAATTCGCCCATGCTCCACCTTACACGCTGAACCTCGGGGTGAGTTACGCCAACGCGCAGGGCTGGGTGGGCAGGCTCGATTTTAACGCCATGGGTTCTTATTACTTTGATTACAGCCACGATGAAAAATCGGGCTCGAGACAGACGGTCAACCTGAAGCTGGGCAAACAGTGGAGTCAATGGTCGGTGTTCGCCTGGGTCAGGAACCTGTTTGACGAGGACTACTACACCCGGGGCTTCTCATTCGGCCTGGAACCGCCGCTGTTTGAGCGAAGCCGCTATACCCGGCTGGGGGATCCGCGGCATTATGGGATTACCGTCAGTTATCGTTACTGAGCGCGTGACAGGGAGAATCAAACCATGAAGATCGTAGCAGACATGAGCCTTTACCCGCTGAAAGAGGGTCCGGTACCCGAAATTATCGACTTTATTCGGGCGTTGCGGGAGCGCGAGGGCCTGGAAATGGTGACCAACCAGCTGAGCTCTCAGCTCCGCGGTGAGTTCGAGGTTGTCACCGGAGCCATCAATGACTGCATGAAGGTGGCGATGGAAGCGCCCAACACGGTCGTGCTGGTCGTCAAATACCTGAACGTGGACCTGGAAATCGACCGGGCGCCGACGCTGACGCCGCCTGGCTAGAGTCGCGTGACAATATTGCAGTCATGGGAAGTACTGGCCGTACTGCTGGCCATTGCTTACCTGGTGTTGGCCATTCGCCAGAATATCTGGTGTTGGGCGGCCGCTGCAGTCAGCACCTTGTTGTACCTGTACATCATGTACGAAGCCCGCCTGTACATGGAATCGGCCCTGCAGCTGTTCTACCTGGCAATGGCCGGCTATGGCTGGCAGCAGTGGCGCCACGGCGGTGAAGGGGGTGCGGAACTGCCGGTGAGCAGCTGGCCCCTTAAGCTGCATGGGCTCGCAATTGGGGTCGTGCTGGCGATGGTTTACGTCAGTGGCGAGTTGCTGACACGTTACAGCGATGCAGCGCTGCCGTTCCTTGATTCGCTGACGACCTGGGGGGCCGTGGTCGCGACCTTCATGGTGACCCGTAAGATCCTCGAAAACTGGATTTACTGGTTTGTCATCGATGCGGTCTCCATCGGGCTTTATCTCAACCGCGAGTTGTATTTCACGGCGGTCCTGTTTGCGGTGTACCTCGTCATGATCGTTTTCGGTTACCGCAGCTGGCGGGCCAGTATGCGGGAAGGTGGATCGTGAGCAACCTGCAACGGGTGCTGGACCGTATTCCCGGATTTTCAGGGGCCACCGTTGAACAACAACTGTCTGACGGCCCGACCAACGCCAGTTACCTGTTGGCCAGGGCAGGGCAGCTGTTCGTTCTGCGCATCGATAAGAAAGCAGCCAGGGAGCTCGGACTGGACCGCCTCAACGAGCAACGGGTTTACCAGGCAGTCAGTGTTGCAGGCATGGCCCCCGCGATGGTTTATTCGAACCTTTCCGAAGGTATTGTTGTGCGTCCTTACCTGCCGGGGAGAAGCTGGACTGCAGATGACCTGGCCAGCTTCGCGCAGTTGCAAAGACTGGGCTGTTTATTGCGCCGCCTGCATGGCCTGCCGCCGGTCGGCACCGCATTTGACCCGTTAGGCGCGGCGCGCAGGTATGCAGGTCCAATGGCCGACACGCAGCCCGCTAGCCACGTCGAGGACTTGCTGCGGCGGATGGAACAATTGGCGCATGACAGTAAGAAATTTCCCGGACCTGCCGTGCTGTGTCACAACGACCTGGTCTGTCAGAACGTACTCGAAGGCGAATCGCTGGCTTTGATTGACTGGGAATATGCTGCCATTGGGGACCCCTTTTTCGATCTTGCCGTGGTGCTCCAGCATCACCAGTTGGACGACTCAGCGGCAGATGTTCTGCTCCGCAGCTACTTCGAGCGCGAAGCGACTGCTGACGAATTGAGCCACCTTGCCCAGCAGCGCGATTTCTACCAGTGCCTGCTGGAACTCTGGCGCCACAAGCTGGGAAACGGGAACGGTTAGACCGCCTGGCGGCTTGAGAACGCGTGGGCGATGGTCGACTGGTCAGTGAATTCGAGTTCTCCACCCAACGGCACACCATGTGCGATGCGGCTGACCTGCACACCGTGTTTCTGCGCCATGCGTTGCACGTAATATGCGGTGGCTTCGCCTTCAACGGTGGGGTTGGTGGCGATGATCATCTCGGCGGGTGGACGATTGCCCAGTTGTTCAGCCAGCAGGTCCAGGCCCAGGTCGGCAGGGCCGATGCCATCGATCGGCGACAAGTGTCCCATCAGGACAAAGTACCTGCCCCGGTAGCCAGTGGCGTGTTCAATCGCGATCACGTCACTGGGAGATTCCACGATGCACAGTTGCTGCCGGTCGCGCTGGTCGTTGGCGCAAATGCTGCAAATCTCCTTTTCAGTGAGGTTGCGGCATTCACTGCAACGCCCGATCCGCTCCATCGCGACGTCCAGCAGGGTGGACAGGTGCTTGCCGCCATCCCGGTCTCTTTCCAGCAGGTGCAGCGCCATGCGCTGAGCCGACTTCGGCCCGACCCCGGGCAAGCAGCGCAGTGCGTCGATCAACTGGTCCAGCAGGGGTTCTGAGCTCATCGAAAACGGTTTCAGAACGGCAGTTTCATACCGGGTGGCAGGGGAATGCCGGCTGTCATGTCAGACATACGGTCCTGCGTGGTAGCCGCAATCCTGTTGACCGCATCATTGATGGCGGCCGTTACGATATCTTCAAGCATTTCCTGGTCATCAAACAGGGACGGGTCGATCTGCACACGCTTGACCGCATGCTTGCCGTTCATCGTCACTTTGACCAGGCCGCCGCCAGCTTCGCCGGTGACTTCCAGGTTGGCCAGTTCTTCCTGTGCCTTTTGCATTTCCTGCTGCATTTTCTGGGCCTGTTGCATCAGGCCTGCGAGATTACCTTTCATGTTTCATTCCGTTCCTGAGTGTTTGAGTAAGCTTACTGAAGCGGCTGTACCGAATCTTCGACCAGTTTTGCGCCCATTTGTTCTTTCAGGGACTTGACGGTCGGATCGTCATCGATGGCTTTCTCCGCTTCGCTCATGTTGTCACGCACTTTTTGTGCATCGATCGCGGCCGCGGTTTGCAGTTCGGTCTGTTCCTCGTCGACCAGGCGGATGTTGACCGGGTGGCCGACGCGGGCGCTGATGGCCTCCTTCAGGCGGCTGACACAACTTTTCGAACCCAGGTATCTCATCGCCGGGGAGATGGCGAAATCCCAGTGGTCGTCGTTACGTGATTTCAAATGAACATTGCGGGCCAGTTCCCGTGCTTGCCCGGACAGATTCAGTTCCTGCAACAGCGAAACCCAGTCGGGCGGTGGCGCCGGACTCTGGGCTGGCAAATGAGGTTCATCGTCCCCTGGATTCCGGGCCGGTGCCCTGGCTGTCGCTGGACTGACGGCCACAGGCTTCGATTCTGACCTGGCTGCCGAAGCGGCCGGGGCTTTCTTACTTGCCGTTGGCCGGTTGCCGTCTGCTCCGTGGCCGGACAGGTTGCCTGAAACACTGCCCGGGGCTGCCGTGGAGTCCCCGTCAGCAGGCCGGAACGCAAGCATGCGCAACAACGTCATTTCAAGGCCGGTGCGCGGGTCGGGTGCGAGCCCCAGTTCGGCTCGGCCCTTGATGGCTATCTGGTAGAACAGCTGCGCATCCTCCACCGGGATAGACTCGGCCAATTGCTCGATGGCCTCCCAGTCACTGCGTTCAGGATCCCGGTAACCCGGTACACATTGCACGAGTGTCACCCGGTGCAGCACTTCAGCAAGGTTGACCAGCACCGTCTCCAGGTCGCGCGACTGTGCTACCAGTTCCTCGACAATGCTCAGCAGCGCCCCTGCGTCAGCGGAGCCCAGCGCCCTGATCATTGCGACGACGTGTTCGTGATCAACCAGCCCCAGCATTTTCTCCAGGTCGCTCATGGCCAGCTGACCGCCACCGAAAGCGATGGCCTGGTCGAGCAGGCTGAGGCCGTCACGCATGCTGCCATCGGCCGCACGTGCGAGGACCGTGAGGGCTTCGGATTCTGCCGAAATTCCCTCGCTATCCACCAATTGTTTCAAATAGGCCGAGATCTGGTCCGGCAGCAGACGCCGCAGGTTAAAGCGCAGGCAGCGGGACAGAATAGTGACCGGAATCTTCTGCGGATCGGTCGTGGCCAGTACGAATTTTACATGCGGCGGTGGCTCCTCCAGTGTTTTCAACAGCGCATTGAAACTGCTGGTCGACAGCATGTGCACCTCGTCGATGATGTACACCTTGTAACGGCCCCGCGTAGGCGTGTACTGCACCGACTCCAGCAGATCGCGGGTGTCATCCACTCCGGTCCGCGATGCTGCGTCGATCTCGATCATATCCACGAAGCGGCCGGCATCGAGGTCCACGCAACTGCTGCATTCGCCGCAGGGCTTGGAACTGACGCCGGTTTCACAGTTCAGGCATTTAGCCAGGATGCGCGCGATGGTTGTTTTACCGACTCCACGGGTTCCGGTGAACAGGAAGGCATGATGCAGGCGGTCCTGGTCCAGCCCGTTAATCAACGCCTGGGAGACGTGCTCCTGGCCGACGAGTTGTTCGAAGGTTGCGGGGCGCCATTTGCGTGCCAGGACCTGGTAGCTCATTCCTGCTCCATCAACTGCGTTGCGGAAGGCGAGAAAAAAAAGGTGCGGGCGGGTGAAAATTCATTAAGGGCACATCATAGCAAACTTGCGGAGTTGGGTGGCGACCCCCGCCCGCCACACCCCGGCGCCCGAGTCCATTGTTGCCGCTGCTCCCTTCCGGGCCTGACGGGGTTCACAACTTATCGTCGCGAGGGGACCAGCGAGGGCCACCATTGCATTCCCCGAAGCCGCTTGCCAACCGCCAAAACGGCCGGGGAGAGGCATTGTGCCGGATCACCGGTGTCTGATCAAGGGACATTTTCCTACATCAATTATGGTGGATACCGGCTGTGCGGTGAGCCAATCATTACCTAAGCTTGAAACCGTTCCATTAAGCCGTCGGCGTGGTCGCATCCACGCCCCCAATTACCTGCACAGGGGATGAAGTTTATGAAATCTGTTCTTGTTTTGATCCTTGCCGGATTAATGTCATGTGCCGCCTGGGCGGTGGTACCGGTCAATGTCAACACCGCGTCTGCGGAGGAAATTTCAGAGAATCTGAAAGGAATCGGCGTCAGCAAAGCGCAACGGATCGTTGAGTATCGCGAAGCCCATGGTCAGTTTCTTCACGTCGATGAACTGGTTAATGTCAAGGGGATTGGCGTCAAGACCATCGATAACAACCGCGGAATGATCCTCTTGCAGGACGCAGTCATTCCATCCAATAACTGAGATTCAGGGCAAGGGATAGCGTTCTCTCATGTTTTGAGAACCACCTGTCGTTAAATAGACTCACAGCAAACAATCGAAATAGAACAGGAGAGTTGTTATGAAGGCGAACCAGGACCTGATCGGCAAGACCATCACCGGCATTGTGGCTGTAAACCCACCGGGTGAAGAGGTTCGTGAAATCTGGATGCTCCAGTTTTCTGACGGTTCACATGTCGAATTCGTTTCTCCGAAGGCCAGGCGCAGCTTACGCAGGGTATCCAGACACCGAAAAGTAGCCAAATCACGGGTGCCAAACGAATTACAGTTAGCCCTGAACGTTGCCTGAAAACTTATCCACAAAACCTGTGGATAACCCTGTGAAGAAACGCTCGGCGTCAAAGACACGGTGCGAGGGCTTATGGATTGTTCAAAAATTGACCAATCTGAATTGGTCTATATAAAACAATCACTTACAAGTGCGTTGATCGGTCGAGTTTGGCTTTGACAGTGAAATATTCCCGTAACAAAGACAATCAGTGACTTGTGTATAAACAGTTCGAATCAAATCGAGGAAATGCCTGTAAGTCTTTGAAAAAAGTTTTGCCCATTCTGCAGACAGCCAAAAAACGGCAGGGATTTCTGTCTAAAGCCCGGAAATACCACTTTCAATCACCCAGGCTTCAAGTTTGTCCAGGATTCTCTGGCAATCCGGCTCCTCTTTTTTCTGCTCCCGGAGCTCCCGAACGGCATTTTGGAAGTCCGGCAGCGTGAAATAATCGGGGTCGTTGATTTCTTTCAGGCGAATTCGTCGGTCCTTGTCCCAGGCCTGGCTTTCTTCCATGCTCAGTGTTTCGGGGAAATTGCGCGCCCGGTATCGAAACAGCATCAGTGGCAGGCGCTTGTCCTGAAAAGACCACAAATGGCTACCCAGTTGGGCAGGCGGTACGAGCAAGATCTTATTCATCAGGTGCCGGTCGGCCGATGAAAAGAACCCGCCGCTGTAAAGCATCCGGTCCGGGTCAGTACTTTCCGCAAACGCGCCACCGGCAGATGAAAAAACTTCGATCACCTTTTCCCGCACCAGCTCGAGTGCTCCGAGCAATTGCCGCGCATGTTGCTTGCACTGTTCGGGGTTCATATTGATCCGGTCCGTATCCACTCCGGTGAGTGTTCCCAGCGGCGCCAGCATCGGAACGTGGTTTCCATGAATCAATTTCAACGGCAATCGCTCGATCTCTTCTGGCAGGTCGGCTGCGGGAGTGAATACCAGATCATGGATGACCTCAGCCGGTTCATCAATCAGTGGGGCAGGGTCTGCTGACAGGTCGATCGCGATCACCGATTTCGGGCGGTCGGGCACGACGGCCAGCGGCAGAACCATGGCGGTGCAACCCCGCGTAGCCGGTATTTTCGCTGAGGTATGCAATAGGGGCGTGGGTTCAACGGTATCCAGCAGCCTGGATACGTGGTGGTAATCACGCATTTGCAGGGCCCAGTCAAACAGCCTGGGCTGAGCTGTTCGCAACAGCCTTGCCAGCCCGATGGTGGCCTGGACATCGGCAAGTGCATCATGCGCCCCAACGTGCTTAATGTCATTGGCATTGCTGATGTCTTCGAGCCGGAAACTGGGCTTGCCCGGCTCGTGCATGGGCCATTCAATGCCCTCCGGCCGCAAGGCATAGCACATGCGGGCCAGATCTATCAGGTCCCAGCGCGAATTGCCGTTACGGTACTCGCGCTCATAGGCATCGCGCAGGTTGCGGTATAACAGGTGCCGGGTTATGACGTCATCGAAGCGAATGCTATTGTAACCGGCGCTGCAGGTTCCCGGCCGGGACATTTCGTCCAGTATGTTCTGCGCGAACTCGGTCTCCGGGACGCCCCTGGATTTGGCCTCCTGTGGGGTAATGCCGGTGATCAGGCTGGCCATGGGGTGGGGCAGCACATCATCGGAAGGTGCACAGTACCAAACGACAGGATCCCCCACGGGGTTCAGGTCTGCATCGGTTCTCTGGGCGGCAAACTGGGCAGGCCGGTCAGCGATGGGATTGGCACCAAACGTTTCGTAGTCATGCCACAGGAATGTGTCGACGGGCTTCACGGTGTATAGGCTTCCCTTGCTGCAGTTCGCGTGCCAACATGTTAACCAATAACTGCACGGTTTATTAGCCAGGATGCGATAAATCCATGACTCTTCAAACAGACGCTTTCGAGGAAATCCTCCGCTTGATGCAACTGGAGCAGCTGGAGGTCAACCTGTTCCGCGGAATCAGCCGGGATATCGGCACTGAGCGCGTATTTGGCGGGCAGGTACTGGCGCAGGCGCTGCTGGCGGCCAGTTACACGGTGGAACAGCGGCAAGCGCATTCGCTCCATGCCTACTTTTTGCGGGCGGGCGATCACGATGCGCCGATTGTTTACAGCGTTGACCGGAGCCGCGATGGCGGCAGCTTCTCGGCGCGCCGTGTGGTTGCCATTCAGCATGGCCGGCCGATCTTCACGCTGGCGGCCTCGTTCCAGGTCGAGGAAGACGGACTGGAGCACCAGTTCGAAATTCCGTCAATGCCGGAGCCGGAGAACCTGGATCCCATCGGCCTGTTGCCCCAGGGAGAGTTTGATCACCTGCCCAAGAGCATGCAGCGCTGGCTGGACCGGTTTGGTCCCTTCGAATTTCGGGCCGTTCGCGGTTCCGATCCGGACCGCCCGGTGCCGCAGCCGCCGTTCAAGGAACTCTGGTTCAAACTTCATGGTCAACTGGAAGACGATCCACGGTTGCACCGGGCCCTGCTGGCCTATGTTTCCGATTTCCACCTGGTGGGAACGGCGACTCTACCGCATGGCATTTCCTGGGTGCAGGGTAACCTGATCATTGCGAGTCTTGATCATGCAATGTGGTTTCACCGGGATTTTCGGCTGGATGACTGGTTGCTTTATGTCTGTGACAGCCCCAGTTCCAGTGGAGGCAGGGGCCTTGCCCGGGGCATGATCTATGACCGCCAGGGCAGGCTGGTTGCCAGCACGGCGCAGGAAGGAGTGATCCGCTTGCGCAAAGAGACCCAATAGACAGGAGAGTTAAGCATGAGTCAGCAAATGGCGAGTTTCGCCGCGGGATGTTTCTGGGGTGTGGAAGCCCGTTTTCTCCAAGTTGCAGGCGTTGTGGATGCGGTGTCAGGTTACATTGGCGGGCACGTGGATAATCCGACTTACAAGCAGGTTTGCGGTGGCGATACCGGTCATGCAGAGGCTGTCCAGGTGACCTTTGACGATGAACAGGTCAGCTACGAGCACCTGCTGGATGTGTTTTTTGACATGCACAATCCAACCACCCTGAATCGCCAGGGGCCGGACTTTGGCAGCCAGTACCGTTCAGCGATCTTTTGGTACGGAGAAGAACAAAAAGCGGCAGCTGAACAAAAAATCCGCGAGCTGAACGCATCTGGTAAATGGCCGAACCCGGTGGTCACCGAGCTTTGCCCGGCACCCGAATTCTGGCGGGCCGAAGAGTATCATCAGCGCTATTTTGAAAAGAACGGCGCCGGCTTCTGTGGCTTGGCACTGATCCC
>JAOUCS010000114.1 GCA_029859645.1 Lysobacterales bacterium
CAGGCTGATCTCGACCACTGCGTTGTCGCTGAGCGCCATTCTTTCCCGATAGGAAACAGTCCCGCTGACTACCGCGGTCGCTTCAGAAGATGCCGCTTCAGAAGACGCCGCTTCAGAAGACGCCGCTTCAGAAGACGCCGCTTCAGAAGACGGGGCAACAGGCTCTTGAGCGTCGCAGGCAAACAGCAGGGTGGTCACCGTCAGGAGGGTGAAAAGCAGCGTATTTTTCATGGTCGGTTTTCTTCATCTGGCAAGGCGTCGGTTTTATCGGGTCTTTCGGGTTTCGGCGCGGGTTCGCGCGACACAGCACCGGTCAAAACCAGTTTCATACCCTCCTCGAAGGTCAGGTCTACCGGCGTCAGGCAACTGCGCGGCAGGAACAGCGTGTAACCGCCGATCTGGTAGCTCATGGGCAGATACACCGCGATGGGTTCCTCGACGGTCAGCGTCAGCGGCAGGCTGCTGAAGTCTTCGCGCGTCACAAAGCCCAATTGTTCGAACTGTTGACCGGGTACCTTAACAAGCACCACCTTGCTCATCGCGACTTTGCTGTCGGGCCGGAGATAATCGATAAAATCCTGCAGCGCTGAATAGATGGTTTTAACCAGTGGTAATCGGTTCAGGATGGAATCACCCAGCGCAAACAGTTTCTGAAAAAGAATCACGTGGGTCAGCAAACCCACCAGTATGGTCATGGCAATTCCGGAGACGACACCCATCCCCGGGATGTACCAGCCCGCAGGTAGAAAACTCTTCAGTAAGCCGCCCAGGATCTGCTCCGCGCCTCTCGCGAACCACCATAGAATCGCCCCGGTAAGGGCTGCCGGAATGACCACGGCCAGTCCCTGCAGGAATAATTTACCCAGCGTATTCATGCGTGATGTTCACCTTCCGTTCACAATCTATTTGTATGATATGAAGTATGACATACTGAAGCACCGGCTTTCCCTGGTGGAGGGTTCAATGACAAGACGTCTCCTGATATGCATTTTTCTGGCCTGTTTGCTGGGTTCGTGTGCATCCAAGCCTATCGTCGATACCTACAACATTGATACGGCGCAGTACGAAAAAGACCTTGCCCAGTGTGAAGAAATTGCCGAGCAGGTCGCCAGTGGGGAAATCACCGCGAAATCCGCGGCTTTTGGCGCCGGAGTCGGCGCCGCCTATGGCGTTGTCGGTGGTAACGTAGGCAACGCTGCTGCCACCGGTGCAATTAGCGGCACAGCCGGTGGCCTGTTGAAATCGGATAATGAGAAAGCAAAAGTCACCAAGAATTGCCTGCGTCATCGCGGCTATGCCGTGCTGAACTGATGGTGCTGCTCTCAGATCCCCACTTTTGAAAGCGTCTCGATAATTTCTCTCAGGAACCGTTCGGCCACCGGGTGATCCACGGCAAACCGGGTTTCCACGGCCCTGGCCTGGTCAACCACGTTATCAAATTCATCGCCCTGTGAACCGGACTCCAGCAAGCGGTTGACCTCCTGGTCCAGTTCCCTGACCTGGTTCAGCGTTTCCGGGTCTACCGAATCGGTTTTTTCAAGCACCTGGTGCAACTGTTCAAGCAACTCTTTCAGGTTGGTGTCGTTCATTCGTATTTCTGCCGTCTCTCGCATTGCATCGATGAGTGTACTTTAGCACTTCATTGACTCATGTTCGTCAGTTATGCGCATTTCCTGTTTGGATAACGGGCTGGAGAGAAGTAGACTTGAAATCCCGACTCACACGCAAACTGCGGCAGCGGCGAGTGCGCTTGAATGGAACAACCAGACATTCAGATCAAGGAAGTAAACAGCAAGTCCGACCTGAAGGCTTTTATTTCCGTTTCCTGGCCAATCTATGCGGGTGATCCAAACTGGGTACCCCGCCTGATCGCCGAGCGTAAAGGCGCCTTCTCGCCCGGTAACCCCTTTTTCAAGCATGCTCGCTGGAAAGCCTGGATTGCCTATCGGGATGGACAGCCGGCCGGCCGTATTTCGGCCCAGATTGACGATTTGTACCTGGCGCGGCACGACGCGCAAACCGGGTTTTTTGGCATGCTGGAGGCATTTGATGACTCTGAAATTTTTGCTGCGCTATTCGGGGCTGCTGAAAACTGGCTGAAGCAGCAGGGGATGCGGCAGGTAATCGGCCCTTTCAATCTCAACATCAACCAGGAAATCGGTTGCCTGGTGGAAGGTTTCGACTCGCCGCCTTACATGATGATGGGGCATGCGCGCCCCTACTATGACTCGTCGATAAAGGCTCAGGGTTATGACAAAGCGCAGGATGTTCTGGCCTATGAACTTCAGCAGCATATGTTCGGCCTGCCGGAAAACCTGAAAAGACTGGTGGATCGGCTTGCAGACAAAATGGTGCTGAGGCGGGTGGATCGCAAAAATTCATCAGTTGAACTGGAAATCATGCGCGATATTTTCAATGACGCCTGGTCCGAGAACTGGGGCTTCGTGCCTTTCACACAGGATGAATTCAAGCATGTGGGTAAACAACTGTTCACGATAGTGCCGCCTGACTTTACCTGGATCGCTGAGGTAGACGGGGAGCCCGCAGCGTTCATGGTGCTGATGCCCAACCTGAACGAAATCATCACTGATCTGAATGGTCGCCTGTTTCCCTTCGGCTGGGCCCGGCTGCTTTGGCGGCTTAAAGTCAAATCGCCCAAAACAGGCCGGATACCGCTGATGGGGGTGCGCAAGAAGCACCAGCATACCCGCCTGGGTCCGGCGCTGGCGTTTGCGACGATACGCGCGCTGGAAAAGCCGGCGATGAAACGTGCAATGGAAAAAATTGAAATGTCCTGGATTCTTGAACAGAACCAGGCAACCCGCAATATCATCGAGAAAGTCGGCGGTGTAGTGAGTAAGCGCTATCGCCTCTATCATAAGACCCTGGTTTGATATCGAAAAGTACATTCGCTGCCGTGGTGCTGGCCGGTGAGCGGCCGGGGGGCAGCGCGTTTAGCCGGGAGTTGGGCCTGTCGGCCAGCGTGCTGGTCGACGTCGCGGGCAAATCATCATTGCGGCGTGTCATCGAAACCCTTGAATCAAGTGGTTCGGTCAGTGATGGCGTGCTGTGTGGTCCGGACCACACAGTCTGTGAAACGGAACCTGAAATCAGCGACATCCTGGCGGAATCGTCCTTCCAGTGGCTGGCGCCGGAAACTGGCCCGAGCGCCAGTGCGCTGGCCGGAATGGAGAAATTGAATCAATTCCCTGTGCTGTTGACCGCGGGTGACCATGCCTTGCTGACCCCGGCTATTGTCGACGATTTCTGTACCCGGGCAGCAGAGCTGGATGCCGACGTCGTTTTTGGACTGGCCCCTTATCCAAGGGTGCGGGAGGCTTTTCCGGAATCAAAGCGAACGGTGCTGAGATTCACTGACGGTTCTTACTGCGGCACCAACCTGTTTGCCATCCTGACCCCGCAAGGCAAGGCCGGGCCGGCTTTCTGGCGTAGCCTGGAAGCTGACCGCAAGCGCCCCTGGAAAATGGCGCGAAAAATCGGCCCGGGGCTGATCCTGAAGTTCTTTTTCAGGCGGCTTACGCTGGACAGCGTGCTGGAGTCCCTGTCACGCGCGATGGGCTGCAAAGTAGGCTGCGTGGTGATCGAAAACCCGCGCGTTGCGGTCGATGTGGATTCGGTCGCCGACCGCGACCTGGCCGTGCGGATATTGACCGGTAAAATCTGAGAGCGGTTCAGGGCTCCTGTCGAAGCAGCTCATCCAGGTGATCGGACAGGCGGTGCGCGAGCGCCAGTATGGTCAGCGTGGGATTGGCCCAGCCGCCGGTGGTAAACACTGAACTTCCGGCGATATGCAGGTTGGCGTAACCGTGCACGGTGCAGTTTTTGTCGACCACACCGGTCGCAGGGGTATCGCTCATGCGGGTCGTTCCCATGTGGTGATAGCCGCCGATGGGGTGATTACCGACGGTCGGATCGACCGGCCACGCGGTGGTGCCGTCTTCCATCCAGGGCATGGTTTCCAGGCTGCCCAGGCCCAGTCGATCGAATTCCCTGCCAACGGCGCGTGCGAATTCCAGCACCGTGCGTTTGTCCAGTTCAGACAATTGCCAGTCGAGGTCGCCGCGCCGGCAGCCCAGTGAATCGCGCTCTCCAGACAGCTTGACCCGGCTGTCCGGATTCGGCGCCTGCTCCGCCCTGGCCATCAGGTAAAGATCCATTTTCCGGGTCCGTGCGGTGGCCCTGGCCAGCGTGACCGAGACATGTTTCTGCAACCAGTCCATCACCCCGCGATAGACGTGCCAGACCCTGCGATTGCCTTTCGTCGCATTCAGATCGTGCTTCAGGTTCAGGTACACCTTTTTGCCCAGGCCCAGGCCAAGCTTCGGATCCCGCTGGATTTTGAAAGTGGCGGCGCTGTTGAGGATTTGCTTGTTGCGTTGCAGCGCTTCCGGCGCGACCAGTGCCGGCGCCAGCGGTGGACCCGATCGAGGGTACCGTTTGCGGTAGTGCGCCCAGAACCAGGCCGGGTCCTGGGTTGAGATATGGGCAATCCGGCCGTGTGGATGTTCCATGAAATAGCGGCCGACCTGGTCGGTGGCGTTGCCGATGCCGGCTTGCTCGGTATCGTCTGACAATAACAGCAGGCGGGCATTTTCGATCGCGCCGCAAGCCAGCACATAATGTTTCGCATGCACTTCAGCCTGATGGCCTTCCAGCGTGCGGGCTACCAGGTGACTCACGTCCCGGGCCGACTCACCCGCCTGGATTTTCACCACGTTGGCGTGAATGACGATCCGGACGTTGCCTGCCGACAGCAAATCGTCGATCTGCCGGCTGTTGAAGCGCTCTTTTTTGAGGTCAAAACGCCAGAACAGGTGGCCTATTTCTTCCGGGTCGAACTTGATCGGCGTGAGATTGAGCTTTTCCCACATTTCTGCGCTGTAGTCATATTCGCCCAGTTCCAGTGAATCGTGAGCGATCCTGTAGTAGGGCTCCAGGTCATCCAGCGTTATCGGCCAGCCACTGTGCGGAATCCAGTCCCTTTTTTCGAAATCGATCCGGTCCATGGGGATCGACCGGCCGCCCCAGATATTGGTCGTGCCGCCAAAAAACCGCAGCCGTGAATGCTCAAGCTCGTAGTACTCCATGCCGACGTTGTCGCCGAGGCACAGGTCCTGGGTCTGCTGTTCAAAGTCCATGCCGCCGGCTTCGAGCAGGCAGACATCGCGGCCCCGCCGCGACAGGCTGCGAGCCAGCGCGACACCGGCTGCGCCGCCGCCCACCACACAAACGTCTGATTCGAGCCGGGTAGGGGCGGAGGCATTATTGAGATCCAGCAGCATAGGGGGACAATTTACCCTCCCTTGGCGAGAAGTGAAAGAGTCAAATGCGTGTCTGGAACGGGCAAGTAACAGCCGCATTAATCCTTTAGATTGTCTGTTGCCGCCACAGGAAGCGCGTGAATTCACACTTTGTTAACCCAAACACAGTAGAATCACCGCTTAGAGAATTCAGTCCGGGTATTTGAGGGCGGCGCCAGACCCGGCTTTAACGAGGTTAATAGGATATGAAAGCCATTATCTTGAGTGCAGGCCAGGGAAGCCGGTTGATGCCGCTGACCGAGGTCACGCCGAAGTGCTGTTTGCAGCCTGGCGGTGTTTCGATCCTTGAATGGCAGATCACGCAGCTTGCCGTATCGGGAATTGACGAAGTCGTAGTCGTCACCGGGTTTGGCCACGAATTCGTGGAAGAGCTGGTTGATGAGTTCAAGAACATCAAGGTGCGGACCTTGTATAACCCGTTTTTCCGCCTGTCAGACAACATGGGCACCTGTTGGGTCGCCCGTCATGAAATGGACGGTCCCTTCGTTTTGATCAATGGCGACACGCTGTTTGAGGCCGCGGTCCTGCAGCACTTGCTGACAGATGCCGACCACTACCCGATTACGCTGGCTACCGATCAAAAGGTGTCCTACGATTCGGACGACATGAAGATCTGGTCTGAAAGGGATCGCTTGTGCCGGGTCGGCAAGACCCTGGACATGAGTCATGTCAATGGCGAATCCATCGGCATGATGGTCTTCAGCCGGGCCGGCGCAGAGATTTTTGTCAGCAAGATCGAAGGCCTGATGAAGCAGGGCGATGGTTTGAATCGCTGGTATCTGTCGGCGATTGACGAACTTGCGCAATCCGGTGTAGTTGGGATCAGTTCGATCCACGGCCTCAGCTGGTGCGAAGTGGATGATCCGGTCGACCTCGCTCACGCGGAGCAGGTCGTCAAAACCTGGCCGATACGGCCCGTAAGGGAGCGTGTGAGCGAGGAAACCGAGGCAACAACATACCAGCGGTTGCCCGGCTATCGCGAAAAATAACCCGTAGAAAAATAACCCGTTGTTTTTACCCAGCGTACCGAAGAGCCGGCCATCGCCGGCTTTTCTCATTCCGGGGGGTCGGGAATCACTTCGATCTGAACGCCGCCTTCACCGCCGGCCGACAGGTGGTCACGCTCAATGTCATATTCGATCTGTCCGCCGCTCATGCTATGTTCGTTTCGTGCAATAGTCGCATTGCCCTGCAGGCGGATGCTGTTGTTGCTGCGCTGGTAAATGATCTGGTTCGCTTCACCATGGATGGTCGCAGCTTCACCGCCAGACATCGTGACCACCCGGATGATGGCCGGCGAACCGCTGAGAATGACGGTTTCGGGGTCGTCCAGCTTTCCGTACAATGTGGCCTGGTCAGATGACAAAGACCAATCCTGTGCGGCCAGTTCGAAGCCTCCGTCGAAGTGCACGATATCGGGTAGTTCGTCCATGCGGGCGGCGGCCGAACGGATGGTCAGGGTATCGCCTGCAGAGAAACCGGTTACCCGGTTTTCCGCCGCGAACAGCGAAAGGCTCGTGCCCGCCAGGACAATTGGGCAAAATACAATCATGACGGTCAGGATTCTGAACATGGCGATGCGATCAAGGGTTTGCCCGGATCATAACAGGTCTGCCGGTCGATGATTATCGACCACTACCTGCGACGGGAGATCAGCGTGCCGTTTGCGGCAGTGAGCGGGGTGCTGGTTTCCATCTTTGTCACCTATGCCCTGACGCGATTCCTGATGGACGTGAACGCGGCCCTGCTGGCGCCCTCCGACCTGTTCAAACTGACCATGCTCAAAGCGCTCATTTCGCTGGAAGTGTTGCTGCCACTGAGCCTTTATCTTGCGGTATTGATGGGCCTGGGACGTCTGCACAGCGACTCGGAAGTCTACGCGATGCGTGCCAGCGGTATCAGCGAAATGCGTGTTTTGCGGCCGATTATCGCCGTCGCTTTCCTGCTGGCTATGCTGATTGGCCTGTTTTCACTGTTCGTCCGGCCCTGGGCTTATGCGGTTTCATATGAAATCAAGGCTCGCGTGGAGGCGGCAACCGAGGTGGATCGCGTCCGGGGCGCACGCTTTTATAATTTCGAGGAATCCGGACGCACCATTTTTGTGAAGGCGGTCTCGGGCAAAGGGCGGCAACTCGAAGAAGTGTTCATCCGCAGCGGCAACGGTGGCGATGTACAGGTGATCACTGCGGTGAGCGGTGAATTGCGCTACCTGGAACGACCCGAACACCACCAGTTGGTTCTCAATGATGCCAGTGTGTTCCGGCGAACGGAGGACGGACCGGACCTGTTTGCCGAACTGGGGAGTTTTTCGTTGTGGATGCCGGCCGGCCAGCCTGACCCGGTGGGTTACAAAACCAAATCATCCAGCACTTTCGAACTGCTGGAGTCGGATAACAATGACGACAAGGCGGAACTCCAGTGGCGTATCAGCACACCTTTGTCGGCATTGTTGCTGGCATTGCTGGCGATACCTCTGAGCCGCAGCCGCCCGCGACAGGGACGTTATGCGCGCATCCTGGGGGCAATGATTATCTACGCGGTGTATTTCAACCTGCTGGATGTGAGCCGGACCTGGGTGGAGCAGGGGACCGCCTCGACCATCTGGTGGGCGCCCGGTGCGCTGGCGGCGCTGGTGGCATTGCTCTACTTTCCCTGGAGAAAGCTGCTTCTCGCCCGCCAGCGCAGCCTGGAGCAGGTCGCATGATCCTGCTGGACCGATATATTGCGGCCAATTTCCTGAAAGGCATGCTGCCAGTTATGGTGCTGCTGTTGGCGCTGTTCAGCTTCCTTGCGCTGGCGGAAGAGCTTGAGAACGTGGGGCAGGGCACCTTTCGGCAGGTCGATGCGTTCCTGGTGGTGCTCTATACCTCGCCCCGGCGGATCGTCGACCTGATGCCGGTAACGGCCTTGTTGGGTGGCCTGATGGGGTTGGGCGCGATGGCCAATCACCAGGAACTGATCGCGGCCCGGGCTGCCGGCCTGTCCAAAGCACGGATGGCCCGCCCGGTGTTCCAGGCGACCTTGCTGTTGGCTGTCATGGTGGTGCTGATGCAGTCCATCCTGGTGCCCGCCAGTGAGCGATCAGCTTCTTCGCTCAGGCTCAAGGCGATCGAATCAACCTCCATGGGAAGCAGTAGCCGGCTGGATTTCTGGACCCGCAGCGGACAGAACTTCGTGCACGTGGGTGATGTGCTGTTCAACCAGGTGCTGGAGGACGTTGAAATCTACCAGACCGGTGACCGGGGCAAGCTCAAAACCTTCATCCAGGCTGACCAGGCAACCATTGTCGGCGCTGATACCTGGATGCTGGAAGGCGTCACCCGTACCGAACTGTCCGGGATGAGCGCGCAGGAACAGCAACTTGAGCAAATCGAATGGCAGAATCTGCTGACCCGTGAACAGACGGATATCCTGATTCTCCCGCTGGAGGCGCTGGCGCCCCATGAGCTGGTGCTCTACATCAGGCACCTGCGGGACAATGGCCTGGATACCCATCATTACAGGGTAGTGTTCTGGAAGCAGATCAGCATTGCGATTTCAGTGATCGCGATGGGCCTGTTGTCATTACCGCTGCTGGTGGGTTCCACCCGGGGAATGTCGGCCAGCCAGAGGGTTCTCCTCG
Organism: Lysobacterales bacterium; assembly: GCA_029859645.1. Classification (GTDB taxonomy): domain Bacteria; phylum Pseudomonadota; class Gammaproteobacteria; order Xanthomonadales; family SZUA-36; genus JAHEFT01. The sequence goes on from JAOUCS010000114.1 coordinate 8,965, forward strand.
GCGGCATCCTGGGTATCGTTTTCTACCTGATGCAGCAGGTCACCGGTAACCTGGCCGGGCTGCTCAACCTGGTGCCCTCGGTCACCATCCTTACGCCGGTGCTGGTGCTGCTGATGATTTCGGTGCTGGCCCAGTACTGGCCGGGTTTGCGCAAATCCCGCTCTGCCAGCAAGCTTCGGACGCAAGCCTGAACTGCCCTCCCGGACCGTCCAGGGTCATCAGCCTCATTTTGCACTGCCAGGCGCCACTCTCCGGCTCCAGGTCAAAAATCCGGTAAGAAGCCGTTTCCGCGCTGGAAGCCGATGCGGTGCAATACATCCTGGTTTCACCCAGGCGGTCTTCTCGATTGACGTGGATATGTCCATACAGCACCAGTTGAGGCTGGCGCCGCCGGATCACCGCGGCCAGGCGGCTGTCGTCTGTCAGCGCTTTGCGACGCCCGATAATGCCCGGAACCGGTGGGTGATGGATCAACAGGCAGCTGAATGCCTGTTCGTTCTGCGTCGCGTCCAGGCTTGTCTCCAGTCGCTCAAGCTGTGCGTTGCCGAGGGTTCCGGTGGCCGAAAAAATCCTTGTGATGCAGGATGAATTAATGCCGGTCAAATGAACCTGGCCTGATTTTTTGACGAAAGGATAGCCCGAGGTGTAGCTGGGGTCGCCTGCCAGGCGTTCCGGCAGGTAATCTCCCCAATACCGGTAGATGGAATCGAGTGAGTCCTGCGCGTAGTTATCGTGGTTGCCCGGCACCAGGATGACTTTCTCCGGCGGGCCGAGACTCTGCAGCCAGTGGGCCGCTTCCCTGATTTCGCTGTCCAGTCCGATATGCACGAGATCACCCGTGAGGACCAGCAGGTCCGGGTCCTGTTGACGGGCGGAATCGATCAGCGCGTCGAGCACTTCGCGGCGATGTTCATAACGCCTGTTCCGGTACCAGGAAAGATACCCGGAGCGGCGTTTGCCCCTGAGTTTCAGGAAACTCGTATCGTCCAGGTTGCTCAGGTGCGGGTCGGTTATGTGGATCAGGCGCATCAGGCTGACTATAATCGACTGACCCGCATTATGCACCAGGGAAACAGGCCATTCACATGACCATGCAAGTACTGATCCTGGGCGAGACAACCGTGAAATTATGGGGGCTCTCTGCGACAGAGCGCCTGCGCCGGCAACTGCGAGAGGCCGGAGATTTTACGCTGATAGAGTCCACCGCCGAACTCACCAGGCCAGCAACGCTATTGTTGTTGAGCGCGGATTTCCTGTTCGAGGTCCGGACCCTGTCCGCCTTCAGTACCAAAAAGGATGCATTGCTGATGCACCCAGGCTCAGGCACGCCCGCAGCAGCGGTTGTCGAAGGGGCGTCTTACCAACAGGCAATGGCCTGCATTTCCGGTTCGCTGGATCCCTTGGAATCGCCCCTGCAGGTCATTAAGCCAGCTGATCTCGCTGCCTTCAATGAAACGCTGAAAAGCGCCCAGGAGCCGTTACTCGAGCCCGTCTCGCCCGGTCGCAAGCGGGAACTCGAAAACCGGCTGTATGGCAACGCATACAAGGGCATCACGGACCTGGTTACCAAGTTCCTCTGGCCGCGGCCCGCGCGGAAAGCCGTGCAACTGGCCGCCACACTGGGGCTGAGCCCGAACCAGGTCACCAGTATCGGCCTGGTATTGGTGGTCGCAGCCTGTTACCTGTTTTATAACGGCCATTACCTGTCCGGCCTGGCGGCGGGCTGGGTCATGACTTTTCTCGATACCGTGGATGGGAAGCTGGCCCGAGTGACCGTTCAGTCCACGCAGTTCGGTAACCTGTACGACCACATCATAGACCTGGTCCACCCGCCGTTCTGGTATATCTACTGGGGCATGTCCCTGCCTGGCCTGGCGCCGGTGCTCGGTTTCGACCAGCAGCAAATGTACTGGCTGATTATTGGGGCTTACGTCGGCGGCCGGTTGGTGGAAGGCGTTTTTCCATTACTGGGAGACTGCGGCCTGTTTACCTGGCGGCCGTTCGA
>JAOUCS010000115.1 GCA_029859645.1 Lysobacterales bacterium
CCTCAAAGGCGAAATGTCCCTGGTCGGCCCGCGCCCACACCCGCTGGAACTCAACCAGGAATACAAATCCCGAATCCCCAAATACATGCTCCGCCACAAGGTCAAACCCGGCATCACCGGCTGGGCCCAGGTCAACGGCTACCGCGGGCAGACCGAAACGCAGGAGAAGATGGCCCTGCGCATCGAGCACGACCTCTGGTACATCCAGAACTGGTCGTTATGGCTGGATCTGAAAATTCTCCTGATGACGCCCTTCGTGATGATCCACAGAAACGCTTACTGAGGTTCAGGTATCAATGGTTCCCGGAACTGCGGGAATTTTGCCACCGGTGCCCTTTTCTGGTGCAAGTCTTTTCATATCAACCATGGTTTTCACTTCGTAACCGGTCTTTCCATCGAGCTTGGCAATCAGCTTTTCCTTGTTACTGCGAACTTGCAGGTCATAGACCATCAGATAGCCGATGGCTGAATTCAGCGACGCATAAGTCTTTTCATCGGTGTATCGCTTGATCGTGGCCATGCTGGCATCAAATGATTCGATGCTGCTGCCATCGATTTTCAGGGTCATGCCATCGCCATTGAAATCGTCTGGCACTGGGGCCTCTGCCACCTGCGGCGTTTCGATCGCAGCGGTCTTGTCAGAAGCTGCCGGCGAGGATTGCGAACTTGCGCACCCAGCCTGTAATACGGTCAGGGCCAGGGCTATCAGGAAAATACTGTTTTTACTAATCATTACTCTGCTCTTATCTGTTTTGCGCACTGGCAGCCATGATGACTCTGAATTGTTCATCGACAGCCAGTTCTTCCACCTGTTTAAAGTGATCCTGCAACCATTTTTTGTAAGGCAAGTGCCGGTTGCAGACGATGACTATTCTACCTTTTCCAGTCAGGAAAGTTCCCGCCCGAGTGAAAAAATCTGCCGCAATATCGAGGTCATTGTGGATACCGCGGTGAAAGGGCGGGTTGCTGATAATCCAATCAAAGCGGGCATCAACTTCTGACAAGCCATCGGAAGGCAATAACATGGCCTGTTGCTGGTTCAGGATCAGTGTTTGCCGGCTCGACTCGAGTGCCAGGCTGGAAACGTCCAGCAGAGTAAGTTCTGCGTGACTGTCCGCTGCAAGCAGGGCGCAAGCCAGCACTCCGCTGCCGCAGGCAAAATCGAGAATTTTGCCGCTGGGCTCCAACCCTTCCAGGACCTTCAGCAATAAACGACTGCCCGGGTCAAGGCGACCGTGCGCGAACACCCCGGGCAGGGATAGCACTTTCACGTCCTTGCCGGCGTAATGGGCGGCCCATCGCGACAGGTAGTCACTCAGTACCCAGGGTTTGCCCGGCCTGGGCTGCCTTGCCTCGTACAGCCCACAGTGGCGGGCCGAGTCCAGCTTTACGACCTGACCGTAAAAAGGCTCTAGATGCCGGGGAGCGGACTTGATCCCTGCCTTGTTGTCACCGACCAGCCAGAGGCATGACTGGGCGGGCATGGCCGAGGCGAGGGCGTGCGAAAGCATTGCCAGCAGGTCTTTCTCCCGGGGAAGGTGCAGAATAGTGACCGCCGAGATCTGCTCCGCCGCCGGTACAACGCCAAATTGCACATCCGCGCCGCTGGCTTCCAGCCAGCGAAAATCGCCATGGTGCTGGGTGAAACATTTTACCGGATGACCGGCTGCTGTGAGCCGGCTATACAGGTTGTCCCGGGGTGGGTTAAGCAACAGGATTCCACCCGGCGGCAACTTCGATTGATTCCTCAGGATAACTTCGCTGCTGCGCTCCACGGGGATGTACTCAGTCCGGGAAACGGGCCGTCAGGTCGTAGTCATCGGCTCCGTCAATTTCCACTTCGATCAGCATACCCGGCATCAGGCCCTGGCCATCCGGTATCTGCACGACACCGTCGATTTCAGGCGCGTCGAAGCGGGTGCGGGCAATGGCGCCATCATCGTCCACCTGGTCCACCAGCACTTCCTGGATCGTCCCGATTTTCTGCCTTAGCCGGTCCCGGCTGATGATCGCCTGGGTTTCCATGAAGGCTTCCCAGCGCGCCTGCTTAACGTCTTCGGGAATGGCTCCCGGTAGCTGGTTGGCGCGGGCGCCGTCCACAGCCGAATAGGTAAAACAGCCGACGCGGTCCAGTTGCGCATCCTGCAGGAACTGCAGCAACTGGTCGAATTCATCATCCGCCTCACCGGGAAAACCGACGATGAAGGTACTGCGAATCGCCAGTTCGGGGCATATCTCGCGCCAGCGCCGGATTCTCTCGAGGTTGTTCTCCGCCGCAGCAGGCCGCTTCATCGCCCTGAGCACCCGGGGGCTGCCGTGTTGAAACGGGATATCCAGGTAAGGCAATATCCGGTTGTCGGCCATCAAGGGAATGATTTCATCGACATGCTTATAGGGGTATACGTAATGCAGGCGCACCCAGATCCCCAGGCTCCCCAGCGCCTCGCACAGTTCCTTCATGCGGGTTTTGACCGGCCGCCCGTCCCAGAAGTCCAGCTTGTATTTCAGGTCAACGCCGTAAGCCGACGTGTCTTGCGAAATGACCAGTAATTCTCGCACACCGGCTGCTGCCAGGCGCGCAGCTTCGCCCATGACGTCGCCAATCGGCCGGCTGACCAGTTTGCCGCGCATGTCCGGGATAATGCAGAAAGTGCACTTGTGATTGCAGCCTTCGGATATCTTGAGATAGGCATAGTGGCGTGGTGTCAGCTTGATGCCCTGTGGCGGCACCAGGCTGGTGAATGGATCGTGCTCTGCGGGTGGAGGGGCATGCCGCCGCACTTCGCTCACCACCGCCTCGTACTGCTGCGGCCCGGTGACCGCCAGCACGCTCGGGTGCAGGGCGCGTATTTCCTGTTCATCGACGCCCATGCAACCGGTGACGATGACCCGGCCGTTCGCATCGATCGCCTCACCGATGGCATCCAGTGATTCGGCCTTGGCGCTGTCGATGAAACCACAGGTGTTCACCAGCACAACATCCGCGCCTTCGTAGTCCGGGCTGATCTCGTAGCCATCCGTGCGCAACTGCGTCAGGATACGCTCAGAGTCGACCAGGGCCTTGGGGCAGCCCAGGCTGACCATGCCTACCGTGGGGTTAGTCTTCGACATCGGGTTCAAAAACAGCCAGGCGATTGGAGGAAATGGACTTGAGGGAATCAGCTTGTCCGGACATGCTGACAGTTCTCCCGAATCAGTGAATCGGGAGATTATAAACCTAATGAGCGATTGATATTATTTTAAGCCGAGCCGATTCTCCGGCATTACGGCCGTCAGCGTGCGGTCACGCCGGTCGCGCTTGATTGCCAGCACGATTTCCATGCCGGGTTCGGCATCGCGTAGCGCTCGCATCATGTCTGAAGGTGAATTGACCGCCGTTGAGCCGATCGCAAGAATAACGTCTCCCGATTGCAGCCCGTAAGCGTTGTCCTCCTTTGCGCTGATCACCAGCACGCCGTGGTCCGTCTTGAAATAGGCGCCCAGGCTCTCGTTGACCGTTGCCAGTTCCAGCCCATGAGCATGGGGAAGGCCGAACCAGATGTTCGCTTCGCGCATGACATGCCCCCCCAGGTCAGAAAATTCTTCGAACTCGATCTCGAAATCTTCGCCATCGACCCTGCTGGATACATTTGCACTCACCCTGGCGGAAATCTCGGCGACCCGGGCTGCCAGTTCTGCATCATCGACATCGGGAACTTCGATCCGTTCTACGATAATCCGCGGGGATCCGGTAACTTCTTCGATCACCTCGACTTCCGGAATCCGGATGACCGATTGCCAGCCACGGGGCTCCCGCATTTCGGCGGTGACGACATAGTCCCAGGTCTCCCCGTCACGCTCTACGACCACGGCCAGTTCCTCGCCGTCGCCAGCTTCTCTCATGACCTCGAATATGGCTTCGCGCGCCTCGTCATTGCCGGCCAGGTTTACGCCGCGAATCGATACCAGGATGTCGCCCTGTTGCAGTCCGGCTCTTTCTGCCGGCCCGTCCGGTGAAATCCCCATGATTTCCACACCCTTTTCAGTTTCTTTTCCGAGGACGACGCCGATCACAGCCCGGTCACCGAGATTTACATGCCTGACCGTGGTGTGCACCCGGTCGACATGACTCAGTTCCCGATGCGCGCGGGCGACTTCCCGCGTGGCCTCCCGGAGTTCCCGGTGCGCGCGACCCAGTTCTTCCCGCGCCCGGGCAAGCTCTTCCTGTTCAAGCGCTTTTTCACGGGCGCGTTCTTCGGTCATGGCCCGCTTGCTAACCGCTTTTTCACGGGCCCTTTCCGCCCGCAGCCTGGCCGTGGTTTCCCTCGCCATTTCCGCTGTCTTGCTCGCTTCAATGCGCATGGTTTCCGCTTCCGCGCGAGCCCGTTCAGCTTCTTCCAGCATGAGCTGGTGTTCCGTATGGGCCTGTTCCTGTTGCAGACGTTGTTCCTTCTCAATCGCTGTTGCGCAAACGGGGGCCAACAACAGTGCCGGAATCAAAAACAGTATGATCGATTTTGTCATTGCTTCATCCTTCGATGGGTCAGTGTCATCTACAGTGACGCCATCCGGTGGTAATCCCGTCGCAACTGGTTTTCATACAGCTGCGACAAATCAAGTAACAGGTTGACCCGCTGGCTCCAAAGTTGGGTCGAATCCGGACGCACTGATAACTCGTCATCGACCTGCGCAATCAGGTCTTCGATTTCTACCTGGTAAATCAGCGAATCCGTCGGCATTCCGCCAACTTCTGCCCGGTAGGAGCGGATACCGCTTTCCAGCTGCTGCGAAAGAGCAATCAGCGAATCCAGCGTTGCGGTTGCCGGTATTGACTGCGTCGCCGATTGCAGCGGTGACTGTTGTTGCGGTGAGGGTGACGGTTGCTGAACAAACAGGCTGACCGACAACGTGATGACTGCGGCGGCGGCCAGGGATCCACCAGCCAGGCGCAGTATTCGCTGCCTGCGATTCTCCTGCAGCAGGCTATTTTTTATTTCGGGCCAACCGTCTTCCAGTGGCTCAACCAGCGGCAAACTGCGCAGGTTTAGCGGATCCCGCTCTTTGTGCATCATATGTACCTTCGAAAAGTTCATCTGTGTTACCTCGCCGTCGCATCCTGCGCATATTTCAGCGCGGGCCCGGCTTCCAGCAGATCTTTCAGGCGGTCGCGCGCCCTGGACAATCTTGTCTTGGAAAAACTCTCGGTTTTACCGAACAGCCCGGCAATTTCCCGATGGTTATAGCCTTCCACGTCATGCAGCCAGACAATGGCCCGGTCCTCGGGCTGCAGCGCTGCCAGTGCAGATTCCAGGTCCATAGCCATGCCGACCCGGTCGGAAGTCGCCTCGGCTTTACCGTGGTAGTCCTGTAACTCCACCGGATCGGCCTTGGGACTTTTGCGCAGCTGACTGATCGCGTGATTTACCACCACCCGTCTCAACCAGCCCCAAAAAGGAGAATCACCGCGAAACTGGCGGAGCTTCCGGAAAGCCGTAATGAAGGCTTCCTGGCTGACTTCCTGCGCCGTTTCCCGGCACTGGCAGATCCGGAATGCGACCGAAAACGCCGGTTGCTGAAACTTCCGGAAGATGGTTTCGCAGGCATCGACGTTGCCACGCTTTGCACGCGCGAGCGTCATGTCGTCCAGTTCGATATCAAAAGGCGAATGGGCCATCACAGCTTAAGACGCAGGTGGTCTGATAAACGTCGCAAAAAAAACGGCCACTTTCGTGACCGTTTCTTTTTACCAGATTTTCACCCGGTCTTCCGGAGGAAGATACATTCCATCGCCCTCATTTACGTCGAAGGCCTGGTAGAACGCATCCACGTTAACCGGCGCACCATTCGCCCGGAATTTGGCCGGGGAGTGCGGGTCGATGGTCAGCAGACGCTTGGTTTCCTCGTCCCGGGCTTTGCCACGCCACACCTGGGCCCAGCCAAGGAAGAAACGCTGGTCACCGGTAAAGCCGTCAATCATCGGGGCTTCTTTTCCTTCCAGGGACAGTTTGTAGGCCTTGTAGGCGATTCCAAGGCCACCCAGATCACCGATGTTTTCACCAGAAGTGAACTCACCGTTTATGGTCAGACCATCAATGACTTCATAGCCGTTGTACTGGGCCGCAAGCTTGTTCTTGCGCTCTTCAAACCGCGTGTTGTCTTCCTCGGTCCACCAGTCGCGAAGGTTGCCGTCTCCATCAAATTTGCGACCCTGGTCATCGAAGCCGTGGCCGATTTCATGACCGATCACCGCACCGATTCCACCATAATTAACCGCGTCATCGGCTTCGACATTGAAAAACGGAGGTTGCAGGATCGCTGCCGGGAAAACGATTTCGTTCCAGGCAGGGTTGTAATACGCATTAACGGTCTGCGGGTTCATGAACCATTCGTTCTTGTCCACCGGGCTGTCCAACTTGTCGATATTGCGGTTGTACTCGAACAGCGCAGCGCTCTTGACATTACCGGCCAGGTCGCCTGCGGCAATTTCCATGCTGCTGTAATCACGCCACTCGGAAGGGTAACCGATCTTGGGATTGAACTTGGAGAGTTTATCCAGCGCCTGCTGCTTGGTTGTTTCGCTCATCCAGTCGAGATTGGTTATCGACTGCCGATAGGCTTCTTTCAGGTTGGCGATCATGGTTTCCATGCGCACTCTGGATTCATCCTGATAATGCTTGTCGACGTAAAGCTGGCCCAGCAGTTCACCCATGTTGCCGTTCACGGCGTTAACCGCACGCTTCCACCTCGGGCTAGGCTCTTCAATTCCTTGCAAACCGGCTTCGTAAAATTCGAACCAGGTGCGGAAATATTCATCCCCCAGAACCGGAGCAAAGGTGTCCATAGTCTGGAAAGCCAGGTAATCCCGCCAGGCAGCCAGGTCGGTTTCCTTGATGATATTGTTGGCTGCTTCGAAGAAGCTGGGCTGATTAACGATGTAGCGGTCGCGCGCCGGAATTTGCGCGGCTTCAAAGCTGGCTTCCCAGTTGATATCCGGAGCCAGCAGGGCGAGTTCCTCGGGGGTCTTGGGGTTGTAGGATTTAACCGGATCGCGATTGTCTTCCTTGGTCCAGTGAACTTCCGCCAGCGCATGTTCAATTCTGTAGATCGAATCAGCCTTGTCGGCGGCCCCTTCAACGCCGGCCAGCTCAAACAGGCGTTGCACGTAGGCGCGGAACAATTCACGGCCCTTGACGAATTGCTCATCGTCTTTCAGGTAGTAGTCCCGGTCGGGCAGGGTGATGCCGGATTCAACCAGGTAAACAACATTCGTGTCCGGATCTTTGAGATCGGAGAAAATGCCGCCGCCAATGGGGCTGTTAACGCCATACATGCCCAATGTTGAGAAAGATCGAAACAGTTCATCGTAGGATTCGATGGCAGCGACCTGGTCCAGTTCAGTTCTGATAGCCTCAATTCCCAGTGCGGTTGCCGCTTCGGCATCCATGTAGCTGTTGTAAAAGTCCCGGATCTTCTGTGTTGCACTGCCTGGCTTCACGTTTTCAGCGGCGCTGACTTCTTCGACCAACGCGCGAATGTCTTCCTGGGACTTCTCACGCAAGGCGTCAAAAGTGCCCCAGCGTGCTCGATCGGCAGGCAACTCGGTTTCAGCGACCCACTTGCCGTTCGCATAATCGAAGAAATCGTCCTGCGGGCGAATCGATGTATCGAATCCATCCAGTTCTATTCCGCTGCCGAGTACCACAGGAGCCGGTTCATCGGCGACCGCAAGCTGCGGTTGCTCAATCGGCTCTGGCGCCGCGGCCTGGGTGTTTTCTGCTTGATCCGCTTTCTGACATGCAGTCAGTCCAAAGGTGGCAATCAGGCCCGCTGCGATGGCGAGCTTCAATCTGTCATTCATGGAGAGTCCTCATTGTGTCCTGTAAAAAACAAGCTACTATAACGCCACTGGAATTTTCCTGCAGGTGCCAGAAGTTTGGCCGCAGCAACCCGGAAAACTAAAGCGGATACTAACCATGGGCAGATGGCGTCCACCTAAACCCGGAAGCAGTCCCTACATAACGCCGGAAGGCGAGGCGGCGCTCAGGCAGGAACTGAAGGACCTCTGGCAATTACGCCGCCAGGAAGTGGTGCCGGCGCTGCAGGCGGCAGCCGCGGAGGGCGACCGGTCTGAGAATGCGGAATACATTTACCGCAAGAAACAGCTGGGCGAAATCGACCGGCGGGTTCGTTACCTGTCCAAACGGCTCGATGTCGTGGAAGTGGTGCGCCTGAAACCCCCTGACCGGAAAAAGATTTATTTCGGGGCCATGGTAACGCTGGAAAACGACGCCGGCGATGAGCTGCAGTACCGGATCGTGGGCGCCGATGAGATTGATCCGGCCAGGGGCTATATCTCGGTGGACTCACCGGTTGCACGAGCGCTATTGGGCCGTTCGGTCGATGATGAAGTAGTGGTGGAACTGCCAGAGGGTCCGGCCAGCCTCGTCATTTTGCAGGTCGATTATTGAGTTTTTCGCCACCTTGCCGGTGACCCTTGAAAACCTTCAAACCATCCTTATTTATCCATTAGCGGTCGCCGACAGGGGCCGCAGGCGCTTCCGGCCATAAGGCGGAAGTTTTAATGAAACAAACCGAATTGCTTCAATGGAGGATACGGTAATGACTACTTTTGATTTTTCACCCTTATTCCGCACGTCCGTCGGCTACGACCGGCTTGCATCCCTGCTGAACTCAGCCCACCGCCTGGAACAGGGGAGCAGTTTCCCTCCCTACAATATCCAGAAAGCCGGTGATGACCGCTATCGGATTACCATGGCAGTCGCTGGCTTCGCTGAATCGGATCTGGATATCACGTCTGAGCACAACAAGCTGATCGTGACCGGCGAGAAGCCCGAAGAAGACAGCAATGAAGACAACGGCTTCCTCTACAGGGGAATAGCCACCCGTTCGTTCGAGCGCCGCTTCAACCTGGCCGATCACGTCAAGGTCACCGGAGCCACGCTGGATAACGGCTTGCTGCACATTGAACTGGAACGTGAAATTCCCGAGGCGATGAAGCCCCGCAGCATCGAAATCCAGTCTTCCGGAGCCTTGCTCGAAGGGCACAAGGAAGAGAAAGCAGCTTAAACGCGCTGATCTTGAAAAGGGGTGCTCAACAGGGCACCCCTTTTTGGTACTCTATGGGAAACCACACAGGCCTCCTCGATGAAGGCGATTTTATTCTGGCCTTACCAGCTCTATGTCTGGCTGATTTTTCTGCCATTAGTCATTGTGCTGACGCTGTTATTCAGTTTCCTGACTGTAATATTTGCCACGCTGGTCAATCCTGAATGGGCCAGCCGGGTATTCGCGGCGACCTGGGGAAAATTACTCGCAACCCTCACACCCGTTAAGGTCACCGTTGAAGGCGCTGAGAACGCACGACCCGGGCAGAGCTACGTCGTGGCCAGTAACCACCAGAGCCAGTTTGATATTTTGCTGATCTATGGCTGGCTTAAACTGGATCTGAAGTGGGTCATGAAAAAAGAACTCAGAAAAATTCCGGGTATTGGCATCGGCTGCGAAAAAGCCGGGCATATTTTTGTCGATCGAAGTGATCCCAAGCAGGCCCGCAGAGCCATCAGCGAAGCCCTGGACTGCATCAGCAGGGGCGTGGGTATCCTGTTCTTTCCCGAAGGAACTCGCAGCCTGGACGGTCGCTTGCTGTCGTTCAAGAAAGGCGCGTTCCGCCTTGCTAAGGATCAGGAATTGCCATTACTGCCGATCACGCTGGTGGGGACGCGCGATGTTTTGCCGGCAAGATCACTGCGTCTCTTTCCTGGAGCCATAAAAATGGTGATTCATCCGGCCATCCACCCCGATGACAAGTCGGTTGAGCAACTGATCGACGAAACCAGGGCGGCCATCAGGTCCGGCATGCCTGCTGAGTTGCGCTGAGCGGATGGCGCTGCGCAAACCGGACCCCCGGTTCACCCAATCCAAAAAGGCACAGCGGAATTTTCATCTGGCGCTGAAAGCAGCATTGGTTTTCACCGGCGTGTTGTGGACAATCCTGATTTTCGATGAGATTTTTGGCCTGCGCCTGGCTAAATTTGGTCTGCGGCCCGGATCCATTTTCGGGCTGATGGGCATCATTACCGCACCGCTGCTCCATGGCGGCTTCAGCCACCTGTTGTCAAATACGCTGCCGCTGGTCATTTCGCTGACAGCAACCCTGTATTTATACCCACGCTCATCGCTGCGGGTGATACCGCTGATCTGGCTTGGTTCCGGCGCCCTCGCCTGGTTTTTTGGGCGTCCTACTTTGCACGTGGGTGCGAGTGGGCTGATCTATGGGCTGCTTGCCTATGTTTTTGTCAGCGGTATTTTGCGCCGCGATATGCGCTCGGTATCGGTCTCGTTACTGGTCGGTTTTCTTTACGGCTCGATGATTTGGGGCGTTTTGCCGTTAAGGCCGCATATGTCGTGGGAACTGCACCTGACTGGCGGTACTCTGGGGGTCTTGCTGGCGCTGATCTATCGGAACTGGGATCGCACTCCATTCATTCGCTACGACTGGGAAGACGATGACACGGTACCCGAGTGGTATCCTGAATCGGATGAGGAAGATTTCAACCTGCCTGACAAGCGCTGAAAACAGCAGCACATACATATAATAAAAATGTTTAAAAAAATAACCTATACCATTGTAATTGCTGTTTTTATTTTTATTACTACGGCGCTTTTTCTACCGCGGAACGTTCACGTTGAACGCAGCATGGTGATCAAGCGGCCTGCGGCAACATTGTTTACGCTGTTGAACAGCTTCAATGCCCATGAAGCCTGGTCTCCACTGTCAGTCAGGGACCCGCAGGCGGAATACCGGTTCAGCGGCCCGTCCGCTGGTGTCGGTGCACGGATGGAATGGACAGGCGATCCCAGGCAGGTCGGTAATGGCTGGCAGGAAATCATCGAAAGCAAGCCGTATTCGCTGGTCCGGATGCAGCTTGATTTCGAACACCAGGGAAAG
>JAOUCS010000116.1 GCA_029859645.1 Lysobacterales bacterium
TTTTGCAAAACGGACTGAATCGTTACCATCAGTTGCGCAATGATGCCACTCAGCCGGAAGGTGTGAGCCGCCTGTCCGCCTACCTGCATTACGGCTGCGTTTCGCCTTTTCGGATCGCACAGGAAGCCGTTGCTCAGGGCGGCGAGGGCGCTGAGAAGTTCCTGGATGAATTATTGACGTGGCGCGAGCTGTCGCACCATTTCTGTCATCACACCGAGGCGCTGGAAACGCTGGAAGCCATTCCCGGCTGGGCGCGGGAATCGCTGGCAGCGCACCAGTCGGTGCCGCGTGATGCAACTTATGATTGGGAGAAACTCTCACGGGGAAAATCCGGCAACCCGCTTTGGGACCTGGCCCAACGTTCCCTGTTGCGACGGGGTGAGTTGCACAACAACGTACGCATGACCTGGGGCAAGGCCTTTCTTCCCTGGGTCCAGACTACTTCACGCGCGCTGAAGCTGATGATTGACCTGAACCATCGCTTTGCGCTGGATGGCAATGATCCCAACAGCTACGGCGGCATTTTGTGGTGCCTGGGCCAGTTTGACCGTGCCTTTCCTGCTGGCCCGGTTTTCGGCAAAGTTCGACAGCGATCCATCGCCCGGCATGCCAGCCGGCTTGACCTGTCGCGATACGCAGCGCTGGTTTCCAAACCCGCCGGTGGCACAAGCCTGCGCGTGGGCGTTATAGGTGCAGGACTTGCCGGGCTGACAGCGGCTGGCATCCTGGAGGACCAGGGCCACTCGGTGGTGGTGCTGGAAAAATCCAGGGGCGCCGGTGGCCGCATGAGCACCCGGCGTGACGGAGATCATCGCTTTGATCATGGCGCCCAGTATTTCACGGCCCGTGACCCGCGGTTCCGGCGGCATGTTTATGCCTGGCGGGAGCGTGGCCTGGTGGAACAATGGAGTCCGCGTCTCGCGGTAATCAGTGAACACTGTCTGGAGCCGGAACGCACACCGGCAGAGCGTTTCGTGGCTGTTCCCGGCATGAGTTCCATCTGCTCGGATCTGGCAGCTGATTTGCAGGACTGCCGCTTCAACCAGCGTGTTATTTCGGCTCGACACGATGCGAACCGATGGCTGCTTGATTTTGACGGGCCCGCCGAACTGGACGTAGATGCTCTGCTGCTGGCTATTCCACCTGAGCAGGCTAGCCATCTGCTTGGCGATGCGCAGGTGAGGCAAGCGCTTGACGGCGTTCACATGCTTCCCTGCTGGTCTGTCATGGGGGTGCTGGACCGGCCATTGCTGCAGGAACACGATGCTGCATTTGTGAATGCCGGGCCGCTGTCATGGGTGGCTCGTCAAAACTCCCGTCCGGGTCGTCCCGGGGCTGAATCCTGGGTGCTGCACGCCAGCCCGCAATGGTCAGTCGAGCACCTTGAAGCGAACGCCGAGGACGTTCTGAGGTCATTGCTGGAAGCCGCCCGGGCCCTGCCGCAGGCGCAACCCTTTGAAGAAGTCAGCGCGATAGCTCATCGCTGGAGATACGCGCTGGCAGCAGAGCCATTGGACAGCGGAGCACTCTGGTTCGAAAAAAAGCGACTGGTATTGGCGGGCGACTGGTGCCACGGTTCACGCATCGAAGGGGCCTTTCTCAGCGGTGTCGCCGCGGCCGGCCGGATAATGGCTGCCTGCACGGAGGCTTCCTGATACCCTTCGGTACATGGCATCGTTTGAAACTGAGAGTCCAATCAATCTCATCGGGCTGGCGAAACGTAAACTGGGAGACGACCTGGCTACCGGCGTTGCCCGGGTGCGGGTGAAGGACGCCTACAGCGACCGCAATGGTCTTTTATCCTACAGCCTGGCCGTCGGACAGGAGATAGAAATCGAGCTTTTCAATGATGCGGGCGACCGTGACAGGGCGCATGGCATCATCGGCAAGATCAGCAAGCGTGACCGTTCCCGGAAGGTCGGGTGGTCACCCTTGATCGAAGCCGGCAAAAATGGCGCATGGCTGAAGTATTCGACGAAAGCCACGGCCAGGCAGACGGCAAAGTCCGGTTCCGATGTCATTCTCGGACTCCAATCGACCGAAGACGCCGAACATTTTTATTACCACAGGCATCGGCGGAACAAGTTACTGGTGAACGCAATCAGCGCCGACCTGGCCGATCAGAAATCCGCCTTCTCGCTCGATGATGTCCTGTCCCTGAACCGCTCGCAGGTCGCGGGGTTCGCCACTGCGGGAAAAGTCCGCTTGTCTTTTAAGATTGATTGGGCCGACCTGCTGGCCTCCGGCATGACCCGGTTGGCGGGTCTGCTGGAAACATCCGGCGCCGTTGAGATCAGCCTTTCAGCCCGGGGCAGTGCCGCGTTTGAGATCTCCATTGCAGATCAGTTCAAACTGGTTTTTGTTGGAATGCAGGGTGAAAAGTTCCGGGTCGCCCTGCGAAAATCCCGCTCTTCAGGGGCCGGCGCAGCAGTAAAAGCGGGAATGGAAATCAAGTTCGCGAGGCCGTCTGCCATCAGCCATGTGCTTGACCAGGTCGTTGCCGGGCTGCTTGGCGTGTCGCCGCAGAAATTCGACGCACTGGTAACGATGCTGAGGCAGAAGGTCAGTCTCGAAAGCCTCCCGCGCCTGCAGCAGGACCTGCTGGAGAGCGTGATCGAAAAGCTGGAATTGGAAGACAGGCATCGGAGCGCAACCGAAGTTCTCGATGTGCTGGATGACTTCGCATCGACGGTCAATGACACGCTCACCGATATTGCCAGGACCAGTGCCGGGATGAGCTTTGCATATGACTATTCGACGCTATCAACCGACGCGTCGATTTATGAAGGCGTGTTCAGCCGGCCAGCGTTGAAAGCCCTTTTCCCCGATCTGCTGGCCGGACAATTCCAATCTGTCCTGTCGGCCGAAGATAAACAGCCTGGTGAGATCAAGACCGTTCATTTTCTGAATGAAAAAAGCCTGGTGATCAAAGATTCGATCGGCCTCTCCCTGGGGCTGGGCAATGCGTCAATTTCTGGCAGGGAACGAACCGTATTCAGGTTCACGACCCAGCAAAATGCCAACGGAGCCATCCGGCACAGTTTGCTGGGAGATCGCAGATACCAGGGAAAACTGTTTGGTCCGTATGAATCCACCCGGGTCCAGTTCAAGGCCGATATGCCGGATTTCGCCCCGGCGGGAGCGCCGCTTCTGGTGGATGCCTTCAGGTTCGCTTTTGCCGTCACCTACCAGGACGATCGTGCCTGGTCCAGTCAGGCCAGGCTCAAGTCTCTGCTGGACATGTGCCTGCTGTGCGGCATTGCTCCGGAGGGTGACCTCGAAAGCCTGGCGGATCGCGTCAGGGACCGTTTTGGCCGTCGCAAAACCCGCTGCATCCTGACCCTGCGCCTGTCCCATGGAGCGGTGCTGGGCTTCAGCGATTGGTTGAGCGACAGCCCGGACGAAACCCTTGCCTCGATTATTGCCGGGGCCATGGATTACAGCGATCGGCGTGTCGTTCTGCAATTGGTTCACAGCCGCCGGTATCTGTATACCGGATTTTGGCGCGAAGCGTTGCGCCAGTACTGGCAGGACCCCTACCAGGCTTCCCGCTTTGCGCTGGGCGTACTCGCCCCCCTGGATACTTCCCTGTACCGGGCTGAAAAGCAGGCCCTGCGAAGACGTGGCAGGGATTCGGCAACCTTGTTCATGCTGTTGCGCAGGAATCCCGACTTGCTGGTCGACTTGAAGAATATGCGCCAGGCCTTTGCGCAGCTGCACCGCGCATCTGCAGCCAACAGCACTTACGAAGTGTTGGCCGACATCACCAGGAATATCCATGCTTTTACCAATAGCCGGTTCAAAACCCGGGTGACGGGCGCACTTATCGGCGCCTACCAGTTCTCTGAATCAGCCCCTTCGAGGGGTATCAATACGGCCCTTGTCATCAAGGCGGCCAGGGGCGATGAAGCCATGACCTTTGGCCGTAAACGTTGAGTGAGTAACCATGACTACCATCAAGTATCCAAACAATTGCGTTGAACGATTCCTGAAATACATCACCATCGATACCCAGTCCCGTGAAGGGTCGGACACATTTCCGAGCACCCCAGGCCAACTCGAGTTGCTGCGCCTGCTTAGAGATGAATTGCTTGAACTGGGCCTTGAGGATGTCGTGATGGATGAATACGGTTACGTGTTCGCGACCGTGCCTTCCACCAGCAGCAAAACCGACGTGCCGGTCATCGGCTTCCTCGCCCACGTGGACACCTCACCGGAAATGAGCGGGGCGGGCGTCAAGGCCGTCATTCATCGAAATTACGCCGGCCAGGACCTGGTCCTGCCGGATGATCCGGAAACGGTGATTCCGTTTGCCGCAAATCCGCATCTTGCGAACCAGTTGGGAAACGATATCATCACCGCCTCCGGTACAACGTTGCTGGGCGCCGACAACAAGGCGGGAGTCGCCGAGATCATGGCGGCAGCCGAGTATCTGCTCGGCCACCCCGAAATTGAACATGGCCCGATTCGCATCGGCTTCACGCCGGACGAGGAAGTTGGGAACGGCACACAATATTTCGACGTAGAACGATTTAACGCCCATTGCGCCTATACCATGGATGGTGAAACCCTGGGAGAGCTTCAGGTGGAGACATTTTCCGCCGATGCCATCACCGTTGCTTTTGAAGGCTTCAACACGCATCCGGGATTCGCGAAGGGCCAGATGGTCAATGCCATCAAGGTCGCGGCGGATTTCATCAGCCGACTCCCGGTTGACAGCCACTCTCCTGAAAGCACAGCCGGCTATGAAGGATTTGTGCACCCGTACATGATGCATGCCGGCGTGGATCGCACGTCAGTCAAGTTGCTGGTGCGCGATTTTGTTACCCGGGGATTGGCAGACCTGGAGCGAATGGTCGAACAACTTGCGGGTGAAGCAGTTGCTGCATGGCCTGGTTCACGGGTAGAAATCGAAGTCGAAGAGAGCTACCGCAATATGAAGGAGGTGTTGGATCACCACCCTGCCGTCGTCGACAATGCCCTGGAGGCCATTCGGCGCGCAGGCCTGGATGCAAAAGTGGAGCCCATCAGGGGTGGCACCGATGGTTCACGGTTGAGTTTCATGGGGCTGCCGACGCCCAATATTTTTGCCGGTGAACACAACTTCCATTCACGCTTCGAATGGATTTCCACCGCTGACATGCACAAAGCCGTTGAGGTGATTATTGAACTGAGCAAAGTCTGGGAAGAAAGGGCCGCTTGAATCGCGCCTTTCGGCCCGGCTACCGGCAAAGGATGTCTCCGTTGCGGGTGATTCTTGCGATGCCGGCCAGGCACTCGAAATCTTTCGGGCTGACCTGAACCACCGGGATCTGGCCAAAGCCCATTTCCCTCGCGACAACAGCACCCAGCGTGATGATGAAGTCCGCCTCGATCAGGATGATGCCAGCGGGACCGCAGCCGAGCCTCAGAAGTTCAAGCAGGATGGAACTGCCTGAACTCGAGCCGATCGACCTGTTCATGGCCAATATTCTGCCAGCGACAGATTCACCAAACTGCGGGTGGCGGTTATCGATGACATCGCCCGTATTGGGGTCAATTCCACCCCAAAAACTGATGTCGGACTCCAGTACCAGCAGACGCCCTTCGGCCTCGCCTTCGATCAAAGCCCTGGAAGTAATGACCGGCATGTCAGTTCCAGCCCGATTCGTCACGAACGACTGCCCCCTCGATAGCGCTGTTAACGCAGTCGGCCAGGCTTCCGAAAACGACTTCGTGACCGGTCAGCGAAGGGCTGTAATGGGCGAACTTGCCCGAGTTGGTCATCAGGACGCCGGCAGTGCGTTCGAGGATCGGCGTGACCACCACACAGGTGTCTACAATGAGGTCTACGCCCTGGTTTTGCAGGGCTTGCAGCCAGCCTTTTTTTTCCAGTTGGGTGATGACATGGCGGCCGGTGCAGGCCAGCAGCGGAATGGCACAGCGCCGTCCGTCGAGCAAACGCAGTAATTGCTCGAATTCATCCAGTGAAAAGTGCGGGCTGCCAACGGCTATGACGTCCAGTTGGCCGCCAGCTACGGTGCTCATCCGGTCGCGCTCCCTGGCCAGCTCTTCGCGCGCCAGGATGATGGTTTGCCGCGCCTGTTGATGATTCAGCGCATCTGTGAGGGTCGGTGCTTCAGGCGTCACGCCGGCAACATGGAACAGGGCGACACCGCCGGAAGATGCTGCGCTGGCACCGAGCGACTTCAATTGATCGTCAGTTACGGTAACAGGCAAGCCGGAAAACACCGATACCCGGTCACCTGCAACCCGCCCCAGCCATGAGCCCAGCACCGCGTAAAAGGCATCCTCCTGTTTTAGCCTGTCCGGGATCGAAGAAGTGTCAATATGGACAGTCGCGACACGGTTTTCCGGCCGGTGCAATCCGACGTAAGGTGCACGCCCGGTTATTGCGCAACAGATGTCCATGAAATCGCCGTAACGATTGGTGCGGGCGCCCAGCACCGAGTTGGCGAAGACGATGGCATTGCTTTCGGCCCAGGCAATGTCTTCACCGGCCCCGGGGCGATAGCCGGCCTGGTAGGGTGCGCAGGTCCAGCTGGGGATACAGCCCATGGCTACATAGGCGTTCATCAGGCGCCGGGCGAGATCCCGTTCACGGTCGTCCAACCGGATTTTCTGCGGATTCTGCAGGTCCAGTGCACCAACGTTCAACGAGGAAGGAACAGTGACCCGGCCCTGCAGCTTTACCAGGCGTTCCGCAAATTTGACGCCGCTGGCGCCATGGTACAGGCAGCCATCGATGTGGGCCGAGGTAATGGGTATCAATTTATCCGCGCCCTGAATGCGAGCCATGTCGCAGAGGATGCGCATGGCCATGGCCGCAGCCTCGCCATTATGGCCTTCCAGCATTGACCTTTCTTCAGGTGACAGTCGCATATGCGTTATCATGCATGCTTTCTTTTTTCAGGAGCAGGCCATGAGCCAGGCAAAGACGGGTGATTCCGTAAAAATCCATTACACGGGTACTCTGGACGACGGAACACAGTTTGACAGTTCTGACGGTCGCGAACCACTGTCATTTACGCTGGGTTCGGGCCAGGTGATCCCCGGTTTTGACAAGGCGGTCGATGGCATGGCTGTCGGCGACAGCAAGTCAGTCAACATTCCCGCAGAGGATGCTTATGGCCCGCACCAGCCACAGATGGTCCAGGACGTTCCACTCAGCGCATTGCCTGCTGACCTGACGCCGGAGGTAGGCATGGGCCTGCAGGCCCAGGGCCCGGACGGGCAGGTCGCCAACCTGGTGGTTACCTCGGTTCAGGATGACTCCATCACGGTCGATGGTAACCATCCGCTGGCTGGAAAAGCCCTGAATTTCGATATTGAGCTGGTCTCCATCGACTGACAATATGCACTTTCCGTTGATCGGACTGCATGCATGGCTGGGCGAATTCGCCGCGGTGATGTTTGTCTGGGCATTCATCGAAATGCTTACGGGGGCTGAAAGAAATGTGCAACGGGCCAGGCTCGCAACTTTGCTGGGACTGGTCCTGGTCTTTGCGGCATGGCTGGCCGGTGGATTTTATTACGTTGAAATCTATGGCGCTGGCGTCAAGCCAGTGATCAAGCAAGGGCCGATGCCATGGGCGCACAGTATCCTCATGGAAACCAAGGAACACGTGTTTATTTTTTTGCCGTTCCTGGCTTTTCTGGCCCATGAAATGTTGAAGAGGCTTTCCGCTAATCTGCCGCGTGGCGTCATCTTGCGCAAACCGACACAGTACCTGCTCGGTTTCCTGGCCCTGATGACTGGCAGTATGGCGCTATTCGGGTTCCTGGTTTCAAGCGGGTTCCGGGCGGCGCTGGAGCAGGTCGTCTTATGAGCCGCTTCAGCATCTGTTCTCTCGCTTATGGGTGTCATGCCGCCTTCTGGTCTGTCGTTATCCTGACCGTTACCGCAGAGCGGCTGCCTGCCGTAAAAAATATCCTTGCAAGCCTTTCGGGACACCACTGGGTTTCGAAGAGTATCATTGCCTTGTTATTGTTTTTCACAACGGCATTCGTATTTTCCAGGCGAAACGATCCGGATGACCTGTCCGGCTTAGTGAAGGGTGTGATGGTCAGTGCCGCGATGGCCGCCCTGCTGATACTTGCGTTTTACGTGCTTCACTACCTGGGCATGGCGTGACCAGCTTTAAATAATTTCTTTTTTGGCACTTTACTGGCGGTGATATCGCCCTTATCTTGCAGCATGTAAAGCGCACTATTTTTTCGAATCAAAGGAGCCAAGCCATGACCCATGAACTTCCCGCATTGCCCTATGCCGATGACGCACTGGAGCCAGTTATTTCGGCCGAGACCATCAGTTATCATTACGGCAAGCATCATCAGGCCTACGTCACCAACCTGAACAACCTGGTGCCCGGTACCGAATTTGAGAACGCGTCACTGGAACAGATCGTCATGAGATCTTCCGGTGGCATTTTTAACAACGCGGCGCAGGTCTGGAACCATACCTTTTACTGGAACGGTCTGAGCCCCAATGGTGGCGGAGCGCCCACCGGCGAACTGGCCGACGCCATTAACAGCGCCTTCGGCTCTTACGAAGCGTTCAAAGAGTCGTTCATCAAATCAGGCATCGGCAACTTTGGTTCAGGCTGGACCTGGCTGGTTAAAAACGATGATGGTTCACTGGAGATCGTCAATACCTCGAATGCGGCCAACCCGATGTGTGACGGCCAAAAGCCGTTGCTGACGATCGATGTATGGGAACACGCCTACTATGTCGATTACCGCAACGCGAGGCCGAAGTACCTGGAAGAAATCTGGTCGATTGTGAACTGGGATTTCGTCGCTTCGAATTTCGGCTGAATTGAAGCCTGACAATACCGGGTCGTACCTGCGCCCAGCCTATCGCTGGTATGTGCTGGCGCTGCTGACGCTCGTCTATACCTTCAATTTCATCGACCGGCAGGTGGTGGTGATTCTGCAGGAGCAGATTCGCGCCGACCTGTCGTTGATGGATTGGCAATTGGGCCTGCTGTCCGGGTTCGTGTTTGCCATTTTTTACTCGGTGCTTGGCCTGCCGATCGCTCACCTTTCCGAAAGCGTTGGCCGCAAGCGTGTTGTCGCAGTTGCTCTGGCATTCTGGAGCCTGATGACCGCGCTTTCCGGTGCGGCGCAAAATTTTGTTCACTTGCTGTTGCTCAGGATAGGCGTCGGCATCGGCGAGGCGGGAGGCAGTCCGCCTTCCCACTCGATGATCTCGGATATTTTCCCGCGCCGGCGTCGGGCCTTCGCGCTGTCGATTTTTTCCATGGGCGTCTATTTTGGTTACCTGTTTGCCTATGGGCTGGGTGGCTGGATTGCCGAGAACCTGGGTTGGCGATTGACCTTCGTGGTGCTGGGTCTGCCCGGAGTCTTGCTGGCGCTTATCGTGGCGTTGACCCTCAAGGAACCGCCGCGCGGGATGGCGGAGGCACGGGAAAGCGGCGTGGATGTAAACAATCACTCCGCCGTTGCCGAAGAAAAACCTACTTTCCGTGAAACACTGAGCCTGCTGTGGTCACGCAGGTCATTCCGGCACATCGCGATGGCCGCCAGCCTGCAGTCTATGGCGGGTTACGGTGTCGGTAATTTCGTGCCATCGTTCATGATGCGCGCCTATGAAATGCCGATCAGCGAAGTGGGTTGGACGCTGGCCCTGATCACCGGATTCGGCGGTGCATTCGGCGTCGCCCTGTCAGGCTGGCTGTCTGACCGCCTGGCCCGCCGCGGTGAATACTGGTACGTGCTGTTTCCGGCGATTGCGATGATGCTGACGCTGCCATTGACCGTGTTGGCTTTCTCAGCCTTGACGCCGGGGCGCATGTTCATCTCGTATATCCCTTACATGATCCTTGGCGCGACCTGGTTGGGTCCATGCCTGGCAGTCAGTCATTCGCTGGTGGGATTGAGACAACGAGCTGTAGCATCAGCAGCGCTGTTTTTTATCGTCAACCTGGTTGGCCTGGGACTGGGGCCATTGGTGGTTGGCTCCCTGTCCGACCTGTTGCGACCCGGGTTTGGTGATGCGGACGGTTTGCGCTATGCGATGATCAGTACGGCGCTCTTTGCCAAGGTCTGGGCCGTGGTTCATTTCATCGTGGCCAGCAGAAAAATTTCAGCGGATATCCAGAACTGATCCGGTGTTTGGACTAGGATAAGAGAATGGACGCCAAACTTAATGTTTTGGGAGAACCTCTCCTGCCTTGCTCTGACAATCCGGTCACCGGCTTTTTCCGGGATGGTTGCTGCAACACCAGCAGCGAGGACATCGGTTTGCATGCGGTCTGTGTAAGGGTTACCAGGGAGTTCCTGGAATTTTCGCGATTCAGCGGGAATGACCTCAGCACCCCGATGCCTGAATTTGGTTTTCCGGGCCTGAAACCGGGAGACCAGTGGTGCCTCTGCGCGGCACGCTGGCAGGAAGCGTTGGAAGCCGGTGCCGCACCCCGGGTCGTGTTGCAGGCCACACATGCCGCCGCGTTAAAAGTCGTCAAACTGCAGGATCTGAAAAAGTACGCGCTGGACCTGGTCTGATCCATTTCCGGGAAATTAGCTTTTTCGCTCTGAAACCTGCACAATTCCCCGGCTTGAACCCTGGAGTTTAATCCTGTGACCTACCGTATTCCCACGGCCCGATCGGCGGGCGTCCTTTTCTTGATGCTCGTGGCCCTGTTTGCCTCCCCCGGGGTGACGGCGAGCAGCGTAACGCTAAAAACCGTCCTGGGAGACGTGGTCATTGAGCTGTTTGACGAGCAAGCTCCCGCTACCGTTGGCAATTTTCTGAATTATGTCGTTGACGGAGACTACAACAAAAGTTTTATTCATCGCAGCGTCAACGATTTTGTCATCCAGGGGGGTGGATATGCTGTTACTGAAGGAGGAATCATTGAGGTTCCCACCGATCCACCG
>JAOUCS010000034.1 GCA_029859645.1 Lysobacterales bacterium
TGTCCCGTTTCGGTCAGCATCAGTCCGCGACCGACCCGGTCGAACAGCGGTTTGCCAACCGACTCTTCCAGCAATTTCAACTGGCCGCTGATGGTTTGCGGGGTGAGGTGAAGCCGTTCCGAAGCCTTGGCGATGCTACCCTCGCGGGCAACCGTGTGGAAATACAGCAAATGGTTATAGTTCAGGTGTCTCATGGATTGAATGATACATCGAAAATATCGAGTCTTTGACTGTTTCAATTCGATCTGAATTTACCAATGAGCTTCAGGTAGAATTTGAGACTGAGTTTGATGTCGCTGGAAAAAGAGGCCCGCACTGTGAATTTTCTGAAAAATCTGAAACGGCCGGTTGAACTACTGGCATTATGCTGCTTATTGTTAGCAGGTGAATTGACAGCGCAATCACCAGCGGATGGCATTCCCGCGGGCAGGGGAAGTTACCAGGACCTGGTCGTGTTATTCGATGAATTCAGGGTGTTGCGCGATGATCAGGAATCACGGCAGGATTTCAGTCCATCTGCGATCTCGGACAGGCTCGAGCAAATGGCCGGATTGCAGGCACGGATAGCCGATATGAACGTGGTCTCCTGGGACCGGCCCCGGCAGGTGGACTACCTGGCCGTTCGTTCACGGTTGGACCAGTATGATTTCACTCTGAAACGCAGCCGTCCCTGGGCGCGGGACCCCGGTTTCTATGTAGACCGGATGTTACAGGTTACTTTTACGGAATTACCTGTGCAGGGCGAGGCATTGGAAGCGCTCCAGGCAAAACTCACGGCAATCCCCGAACTGGTCGATGCTGCCCGGGAAAACCTGGATGACGTGGCAGCCGATTATGCAGATCTCGCCATCTACAATTTGCGCCATCCCGACGGTGTCGGTCATGGCCATCCCTATCGCGAGATACCGCCTGCCGGCGTGGTCGGCTGGTATGACGACCTGCTCGAACGCACTCAGGTGCAGCCGGAACTGGCCCCCGCTATCCATGCCGCCCGCGAGGCCGTGCTGGATTTTGAAGCGTGGCTCGAAGCGGAGCGTCCGGGCTGGACCGCTTCAGCCGGCGTCGGCGAGGCCGCTTTCGACTGGTACCTCAGGCATGTCAAGCTGATGCCGTGGTCGTCCGCCGAACTGGTTTTGCTGGGCAAGCGTGAACTGGACCGTTTGTGGGCTGACTTCGCGCTGGAAAGAAACCGCAACCGGTCGCTTCCTGAATTGCAGCCCGCCACCAGCGCGCAGGACTACCAGCAGCGTATTGCTGCAACGGATCAACGTATCCGGAAGTTTTTGCAGGAGCAGGAAATCATCACCGTGCCCTCTGACATCGGTGAACTGGGCACCAATGCGCCATGGATCGTGCGCGCTGGCGGCCGTAATTTCTGGGAGGAAGTACAGTTCAGAGACCCTTCGCCGGATCACTTGCACGCCGTCATTCCGGGCCACCGGTTTGACCTGGTGCTCGCCTCTCGAAATGAGCACCCGATCCGCAGCAAGATTGACAGCGGCGCGAGGGTGGAAGGCTGGGCCACTTACCTCGAGGAGGCCATGTTGCAGGCCGGGTTGTTCGAAGACTTGCCGAGGGTTCGTGAGCTGATCCAGATCTTCGGCATTTTTCGGGCTGCGCGGGTGCCGGCCGATGTCTGGTTGCAGACCCGGCAGATGAACGTCGAACAGGTGGTTGACTACTGGCTGCCCAGGGTGCCCTATCTCGACCGCAACGTGGCCCGGGTCGATGCTGAAATTTACCTGCGCCGGCCTCCCGGCTACGGAATTGGCTACACGATTGGTGCGTTGCAAATGGAGCGCCTGCTGGCCGACCGTAAACGGCAACTCGGCGACTCGTTCAACCTGAAAGCTTTTCACGACGACCTGATGGCGGCCGGCTTGCTCCCGCTGTCATTGATTCGCTGGGATATGACCGGCCTGGATGACGAGGTGAAGAACTTCTGGGTCAGACAGCCGATGCCTGATTAGGAGCAGTACCATGCGCACCAGCCAGATCGTTCACGTCGTCAGCTGTCACGCTGAAGGAGAAGTCGGAGACGTCATCGTGGGCGGCGTCGCTGCGCCACCGGGTGAGACCGTTTGGGAGCAATCCCGCTGGATTGAGCAGGACCAGCAGTTGCGTAACTTTGTCCTGAACGAGCCGCGCGGGGGTGTTTTTCGACATGTAAACCTGCTGGTTCCACCCAGGCATCCTGACGCGCAGATGGGGTTCATCATCATGGAGCCGGAGCACACCCCGCCCATGTCCGGTTCCAATAGCATCTGTGTTGCAACCGTGTTGTTGGAAACCGGAATTATCCCCATGCAGGAACCGGTGACAGAGTTAACGCTCGAGCCGCCCGGGGGGTTGATTCAGGTTAAGGCGGATTGTGAAAACGGCAAGGTCAAACGGGTAACCGTGCGCAATGTGCCCGCTTTTGTCGACCGTCTGGAGGCCAATCTGGAAGTAGAAGGCTTGGGGACACTGAAGGTCAGCACGGCTTATGGCGGAGACAGTTTTGTCATTGTCGACTCCGGCCAGTTGGGATTCGCAATCAGCCCTGACGAGGCCCGCGAAATTGCAGCTTGCGGTATTCGTATTACCCATGCGGCCAACGAACAGCTTGGCTTTAACCATCCGCTGAACCCTGAATGGCAGCATATTTCATTTTGCCAGGTGGCTGCGCCGCTGGTGCGGGAGGGTGGCGACTGGCTTGGCCGCAACGCCGTCGCCATTGAGCCTGGAAAACTGGACCGGTCTCCTACCGGCACCGGCTGTTCGGCACGGATGGCCTTGCTGTTCGCCAGCGGTCAGTTGCAACCCGGCGAACGCTTCATTGGCGAGTCAGTCATCGGTTCACGCTTTCACTGCAGCATCGACTCGACCACCCGGGTTGGTGAAAAAGAGGCCATCATCCCACTGATCAGCGGTCGTGCCTGGATCACCGGGACACACCAGCATACGCTGGACCCCGATGACCCCTGGCCCCAGGGCTACCGGGTTGCTGACACCTGGCCGGCTTTCAATCGTGGGCGATTTCGTCTGCCGTGAACAGGTAGTCTTTCAATTCCTTGTCGAAAGCCGGATCCTTGCGCCTGATCCATTCCAGTACCATCGCGGCGTGCTCCTTCTCTTCGTCACGATTGTGCTTGAGGATGGCCTTGAGTTCGCGGTCACTGCAGGCATCGACTCTTTGGTTGTACCAGTCAACGGCTTCCAGTTCTTCCATCAGTGAGATGATGGCGCGGTGCATGTCCCGGGTTTCGTCCGAAAGCTCGGCAACTGGTTCGTGATATCCTTCATTTGACATAAGTGACTCCGCTCGTATGAAATTGAACCTGATTTTCGCAACCCTGGGTACAGGGGCGCAAGCAATTCATTGAAATCCAGACAAGACCAGTCTCTCGAGGTACAGCAATGCTATCCACACACTTGTTTCTTCGTGTCACCCTCCTGCTGTTTATGCTTTGTGCACCTGGCGGTGTTTTGTTATCCGAACAGGGTGCTACAGTCCTGATTACCGGCGCCAATCGGGGTATTGGGCTGGCCCTGGCGGGTGAGTTCAGCCGGGCGGGCTACCAGGTGATCGGAACCGCCCGCAGCCCGGACAAGGCCGTGGAACTGAAGGCTCTGGGCGCTCGCGTGGAGCAACTCGATGTGACGGACCAGGCAAGCGTGGATGCCATGGCTGCCCGGCTGGCAGGAGTGGCGATCGATTTCCTGGTCAATAACGCGGGCATCAAGGGCCAGGAAGGGGGCCTTGCGGACCTGGATGTCAACCGCATGGATGTGGTGCTGAACGTCAATACGCTGGGTCCGCTGCGTGTGATCCAGGCCTTGTTCGACAATGTCCAAACGAGTGAAAAAAAGGTGGTCGCCAACATCAGCAGCATGATGGGCAGCATGGAAATGAACACCTGGGGCTGCTGCCTGGGGTACCGGGCCAGTAAGTCAGCGCTGAACAGTTTCACCAAGACCCTGTCGGTCGATTATGCCGACCAGGGCCTGGTATTTGTCACGCTGCATCCGGGTTACGTACAAACCGATATGAATGACGGCAAGGGCAACATCACACCCGCCCAGAGCGCCGCAGGCCTGTTCCGGGTAATCAGCGGGCTGAAAGCCTCAGATAACGGCCATTTTTACAATTACGACGGCAAGGAAATGCCCTGGTAGCAGTCATTCATTCAGTCGGAAACCCCCGTCCAGCTGGACCACCAATCACGAAACTGGCGCCAGTGCGCCTCCAGGAAAGCTCGTTGCTGCGGGCTGAGGGCATCGGATGAATAGAGCTGATACTGGTATTCAGGATTGCCTTCCAGCACCATCAGGTGCTTGTAATAAAGCACCAGGTCCGGGCCTTCATCGAAGCTGGAGAGTACAGCCAGGGCCTGGTCCAGTTCACAGGCCAGGCGGTACGCTTCCTGATCACCGGTAGCAGCGCGGTTGGAGAGCTCCACCAGTCGCAGGATTTCCCGCGGCAAGGCGTTGCCAACGCCGGTAATCGCGCCCTTGGCACCACAGCGCACAAATCCATGCACTACCTGGGTATCCACACCGACCATCAAGGTAAGATCGTGGCGACCGCTGGTGATGTGCTCAGCGGCGTAAGTCAGGGAATCCGCGCCGCCGAACTCCTTGAAGCCGACCAGGTTGGAAAACTCGCATTGCAGATCGAAAAACAGGTCGGCCCTGGTTTCAAAGCCGTAGTAGGGGCTGTTGTATATCACGGCCGGCAAGTCGCCGGCTGCATCCAGGATTGAAGAAAAGTGATTGCGTTGCGCAGCTATCGAGATTCCGCGGGAAAGGACCCGCGGTATGACCATCAGTCCGTCCGCCCCGGCCTTTTTCGCATGGCTGGACAGGGCGGTAGCACGTGCCGTGTTCTGCGCGCCGGTGCCCACCACGACCGGAACTCCGGCGGCGACGAGCGTTTCCACGCCCTGCATGCGCTGCTCGTCGGACAACAGCGGCCAGTCGCCCATCGACCCACAATAAACGACCGCACGCATGCCTGCATCGATCAGCTCGCGTCCCTTTTCTCCGAGGGCATTGAAATCGGGGGTTCCCGCTTGATCGCAAGGAGTCATCAGTGCTGGAATACACCCTGTAAAAACGGAATCGGTCATGAACTGGGCCTCTATTGATGGTCTGGACGAGTCTACGTCAAAAATCGGTCATTTGTCCCGGCCTCATCCGTCAGTTCCGGAACACCCAGTACCTTGAAACCAGATAGCTGATCACCGCCAGCACGGCCTCAACCAGGAGTTTGGCAATAATTCGCCGGCTGGTCTCGTCGCCCCAGCTGACTTCGGCCCATAACATGGCTGCCGTGCTTGCGACGGTCATCACCCCCCAGAACAGGACGAACCGGAACAGGCTTGCGCCAAACCGCTTGAGTGTTTCCTTTCGCTGCTTGAAAGTCAGGTAACGATTGAGCAGGAACCCAAGGCCAGCGGCAGTCGCCCTGGAACTGATATTTGCCGGAGCCGTGGTTATACCGTTACTGATCAAAAGCGTATACAAACCGGCATCCAGCAGGTACTGAAAGCCCCCCACACCCAGGAAAAAAAGCGGCTGGCGCATCAGGCTTCGCCGGTCGGGTGCTCGAAGCTGCTCAGTGCGGTTCGCGGTACGTTCTGGATATCGTAGTTGAGAAAAGACAGCAACAACTGAAAACCAATGATGATGGGTAGCCCCGCCAGCATCACGGTTCCCGCGGTGGCCGGAACGCCGGACTCAATACTGTGAGTCCAGGCCCTCAAGCCGGTTATTCCGCCAAACAGGGTCAGCAGGGTGCCAGCCAGCAATTCCAGGCTGGCCAGATTGAAGTCGCGCAGAAAATAGCTGTAAAAAATCCGTTTGATGAAATTGCGCAGGTTGCCAAAGGCAAAAGGCCCGACCACTTTACCAATACGCAGATTGGATGATTCATCTCCATAATGCGCCTTCAGCGGTACATCGGTAACAACGGCCCTGGCCACGTTCAGCCGGAACAGCATGTCGCTTTCAAAAAAATAGCCATCGCTGATCTTGTCGAGCGGGATCGCTGACAGGGCGCTGCGGCCGATCGCCGTGTAGCCGTTGGTCGGGTCCATGATTTGCCAGTAACCACTGGAAACTTTTGTAAAAACGGACAGCAGGCTGTTGCCGAAAACCCGCAGTGCCGGCATGCCTTTCAGGTAGTCCAGATCATGGAAGCGGTTACCCTTGCAATAATCGCTTTCACCTTTCAGGATTCGGCTTGCCAGCAGCGGGATCTTGGCGGGGTCCATTTGACCGTCGCCGTCCAGCTTGATGACAACAGAACATCCTGCTTCCAGGGCTGCCATGTATCCGGCCTTGACGGCGCCGCCCACGCCCAGGTTCTGCTCGTTAAACAGGACCCGGAGCCTGGAATGACTGATGCTGTCCTGGACCCGGCGCCCACTGTACTCGGGACAGGCATCATCGACGCAGAGGACCAAATCCGCAAATTCCATGACAGCCTCCACCACGCCGACGATGGAATGGCTGACCTTGTAACAGGGAATGACTACTGCAATCTGCGGCCTCTGGTTCATGGATTCAGAATGTTCCCTGTCGTGATGCCTGGGAAGTTTACTCATGAATTCTTCCTGGCTACAAGCGCGAGATCACTCCATTCCCCCTCGCCGGGCATTAACACGTAGAATCAACGGCACTTTGAATGGCCGGCTTCCGGATCTGTACCTGAAATGAAAGAACCACCACTGCTTGAAATAGACAATGCCACCATCTGGCGGGGATCGACCCGCGTTTTTCATGATTTTTCATTGACCCTGCAGCAGCATGAGCGTGTCGCGATTCTGGGCCCCAACGGAGCTGGAAAGACGACCCTTCTGAAACTGATCAACCGCGAGCTTTACCCGGTCGCCAGCGACGACTCCTGGGTGCGGATACTGGGTCGTGAGCGTTGGAATGTCTGGGAGCTTCGCGAACACATCGGCCTGGTATCGCCAGACCTGCAAAGTCACTTCATGCCGAACTCAACCGTACTCGAGGTTATCGTGTCAGGCTTTTTTTCCAGCATTGGCGTTCATTATCAACTCAGGGAACATATCCAGCCTATGCAGTTGCAAAAATCCGTGGAGGTCATGCAGATGCTGGGTCTTAAAGAATTCAGGGAACGGGAATTCGAAACGCTTTCAACCGGGCAGCAACGCCGTTGCCTGCTGGGCAGGGCCCTGGTGCATGATCCGGATACCCTGGTGCTTGACGAACCCACTTCCGGCCTGGACCTGAAGGCCGGGTTTGAATACCTGTCGCGCATCCGTGAACTGGCCAGGCGCGGCAGGAGTCTTGTCATTGTCACGCACCACCTGGATGAGATTCCCCCGGAAATTGAGCGTGTGATTATTCTTAAAAACGGTCAGATCAAGGCGGATGGCCCCAGGGACGCGGTATTGACTGCGGAAGTACTGAGCGATGTTTACGATACTTCGCTGCGGGTGGCGCATGTTGACGGTCACTTCATGGTTTACCCCGCGGAAAATAACTGATGTCGCCTGAAGCATTGAAAAAGATCTACAGGGAGCTGTCCCGGGGTGTCGATCAACTTCAATTCGGGCCACCGGTAACGCATGTCTACAATCCGTTGAACTATGCTTCTCACACGGCAGAGATGTACCTGGACAAGGCGGGTGCGAGCCCAAAAAAAGTGCTGTTCCTGGGGATGAATCCGGGACCATGGGGCATGGCGCAAACCGGTGTGCCATTTGGGACCCTCGACATGGTCAGAAACTGGCTGAATATCGACGGGCCGGTTGGAAAACCGGATATCGAGCACCCCAGCAGGCCGATTGTTGGTTTCGGTGTCCAGAAAGAGGAGGTCAGTGGCAGCCGCTTTTGGGGTTGGGCCCGTGATCGCTACGGTACTGCCGGGCGGTTTTTCCAGGACCATTTCGTGGCCAACTACTTCCCTCTCGTGTTTATGGAAGTGACCGGAAGGAACCGGACTCCCGATAAGTTGCCGGCAGAGGAAAAAAGCCGTTTATTCAATCATTGTGACCGGGCCCTCCAACAGGTGGTGGAATTGTTACAACCCGAGATACTGGTGGCGATAGGGAAGTTCGCCGAGGACCGGGCGCGGTTGGCACTTGCCGGGACTTCAATTCGCATCGGTCGAATTCTGCACCCGAGCCCGGCATCTCCGCTGGCCAATCGCGGGTGGGCGCCACAGGCCGAACAACAGCTGCAGGCATTGGGAATTCAATTGCCGGGCGGTTAAGGCGGTTTCGTCACCGGTTTCTGCAGAAAATTCATTCTTTGACACGTATCATTCATATTGCAATTCCCGGCGTATATACTTTGCATTCCTTAAATCCCTGCGGAAGAAACAGACTAATGAATATTCCTGAAGTTGTGCAGCACACCAAGCTCGTGAAATGGGTCTCAAAGATGGCAGACCTGGTCAAGCCAGAACAGGTCGTCTGGTGTGACGGTTCTGAAGAAGAGTATGTGCGGCTGTGCAATGAGCTTGAGGCAGCAGGTACATTCATCCGGCTGAATCCGGAGCTTCGCCCGAACAGCTTCCTGGCCCGTTCCGATCCCAGTGATGTGGCCAGGGTTGAGGATCGCACCTACATTTGCAGTCTCAACGAAAACGACGCGGGCCCGACCAATAACTGGATGAACCCGCGGGATATGAAAGACACTCTGAAAGGCCTTTTTGATGGCGCAATGCGTGGCAGAACCATGTACGTCATCCCGTTCAGCATGGGTCCATTGGGATCGCCGATTGCCCAGATTGGTGTGGAAATCACTGACTCCCCGTACGTTGTCGTCAATATGAAAATGATGACTCGAATGGGTAACGCGGTTTACGACGTGCTGGGAGAAAATGGCGAATTCGTGCCATGCATGCACACCGTGGGCGCGCCGCTGGAACCCGGACAGCAAGACGTGGCCTGGCCATGCAACCCGGATGTGAAGTACATCGTGCATTTTCCGGAAGAACGTTCGATTTGGTCATACGGCAGCGGCTATGGGGGCAACGCGTTGCTGGGCAAGAAATGCCTCGCGCTGCGCATTGCTTCCACCATGGCTCGCGACCAGGGCTGGCTGGCCGAACACATGCTGATCATGGGGGTAGAGAAACCCAACAGCGAGAAAACCTATATCGCAGCGGCCTTCCCAAGCGCCTGCGGTAAGACCAATTTCGCAATGATCGTCCCGCCGAAGGAATTTTCTGACAAGGGCTGGAAAGTAACCACCGTTGGTGACGATATTGCATGGATCAAGCCGGGTGAGGACGGAAGGCTGTATGCCATCAATCCTGAAGCCGGTTATTTCGGCGTGGCCCCTGGCACTTCGTACAAGACCAACCCCAGTGCGATGGAATCCATCAAGGCCAACTGCATATTTACCAACGTTGCATTGACGGATGAAGGTGATATCTGGTGGGAAGGCATGGATGGCGATCCTCCCGCCCATGCGATCGACTGGCACGGCAATGACTGGACGCCCGAAAGCGAGACGCCGGCGGCTCACCCGAATGCCAGGTTCACCGCTCCTGCAGGGCAGAATCCGGTCATCGACGATGCCTGGGAAGATCCCAAGGGTGTTCCAATCAAGGCATTTATCTTTGGTGGAAGGCGCTCCAACACCATCCCGCTGGTCTACCAGGCCTGCAATTGGGCCTATGGCGTTTACCTGGCTGCGACAATGGGGTCAGAAACTACCGCCGCGGCGTTCGGTCAGCGGGGTATCGTACGGCGCGATCCGTTCGCCATGCTGCCTTTCGCCGGTTACCACATGGCGGATTATTTCAATCACTGGCTGAGCTTTGGGCGAACCATCAAAGACCCACCGCGAATTTTTGGCGTCAACTGGTTCCGGCGGGACGATGAAGGCCGTTTCGTTTGGCCCGGATTTGGCGAAAACATGCGAATTCTCGAGTGGATCGTGGATCGTGCGCACACCCGCGCAGCGGCTGTCGAAAGCCCGATAGGCTGGATGCCGCGCTACAAGGACATCAACTGGCAAGGCATCGAGGAATTTTCGAAAGATGATTTCCACAAGGCCATGACCGTGGACAAGGACGAATGGAGCCAGGAGCTCCTGCAGCATGACGAGCTGTTCATGAAACTGTATGACCGGATTCCCAAGGAAATGCTGGCGATCAGGGAACTGACCTTGTCCGCCATGTGGCGCTCGCCTGATCGTTGGGAACTCACCTCCGACCCCACCTAGAGAGTTCCGTTTCCCCGCTCCCGCCGCATTTGCGGCGGACGGCGGTCGCGCTCAACTGAATGGCCGGGAAAACCCCGGCCTTTTGCCATTTTATTGACCTAAATCTACACCCTGCGTTGATTTGCAGGTATCCTCACAGTTGACTTTTTTCTGACCCATAAAACCAAAGTCCTAATCAGGTAATCATTCGGAGATTTCATATGAAGATCGGTGTACCGAGGGAGATATACGCGGGTGAAAAGCGCGTAGCGACCACCCCGGAGGTGGCCACCCAGTTAATCAAGCTGGGTTTTGAGGTAGCGGTGGAATCCAATGCGGGAGCCGCGGCGAGTTATTCCGATGCCGCGTACCAGGAAGCAGGTTGCTCTGTTGCTGCAACCGCCGATGAAATATGGTCGGATTCCGACATCATTTTAAAAGTTCGTGGCCCAGAAGGGGATGAAACCGGCAAATTAAAATCCGGTCAGACCCTGATCAGTTTCCTGTATCCAGCGCAGAATCCGGAGCTTCTTCAGCAGCTCACCGAGCGTGGCGTAACCGCCATGGCCATGGACAGCGTGCCGCGCATATCGCGCGCCCAGAAAGTGGACGCATTAAGTTCGATGGCGAACATTGCGGGCTATCGGGCCGTGATCGAAGCCGCCCAGCATTTCGGACGGTTTTTCACCGGCCAGATTACCGCCGCCGGTAAGGTTCCGCCGGCCAAGGTACTGATCATCGGTGCGGGTGTAGCCGGCCTTGCGGCGATTGGCGCTGCCAAGAGCATGGGTGCGATCGTCCGCTCATTCGATACACGGCCTGAAGTGAAAGAGCAGATCGAAAGCATGGACGCCGAATTCCTGATGCTGGACTTCGAAGACGAGGACGGCTCGGGTGAAGGCGGATATGCCAAGGTGATGAGCGATGAGTTCATCAAGGCCGAGATGGAATTGTTCGCCGAGCAGGCAAAGGACGTGGACATCATCATTACCACGGCGTTGATTCCAGGCAAACCCGCTCCTCTCCTGATCACGACTGAAATGGTCGAATCGATGAAGGATGGCAGCGTTGTCGTCGATCTGGCGGCTGAGCAGGGCGGTAACTGCGAACTGACCCAGCCCGAGAAGGTCATCAAGCACGGCGGTGTCACCATCATCGGCTACACCGACATGCCCAGCCGGCTGGCAGCACAATCCAGCCAGCTCTATGCCACCAACCTGCGTCACCTGTTGACAGACCTGACTCCAGAAAAAGACGGTCAGATCAATGTCGACATGGAGGACGAGGTTTTTCGTGGCGCCACTGTCTGTATCAACGGCGAAACCACCTGGCCGCCACCGGCGCCCAAGTTGTCGGCAGCGCCACCGAAGAAAGCGCCTGAGCCGGTGGCGCCGCCCGTCGAGCAGAAACCACGCTCCTTCATGGGTCCTGCTATCGGCATGGTCCTCGCCGGCCTGGCGTTGCTGGGACTGGGTGCTGTTGCACCGGCTTCATTCATGGCTCACTTCACCGTATTTGTATTGGCATGCTTCGTCGGCTACATGGTGATCTGGAACGTCACGGCAGCCTTGCACACGCCCCTGATGAGCGTCACCAACGCGATATCGAGCATCATCATCATCGGTGCGCTGATACAGATCAGTTCCGAAAACGAGGTGATCAAGTGGATTGCCATCGGCACGGTGCTGATTACCAGCGTCAACATCTTCGGCGGGTTTGCAGTAACACGCCGCATGCTTGAAATGTTCAGGAAGTGAGGTCGTCATGTTTGAGGTAAACGAAGGAATCATCCAGGTCTCGTACATCATCGCGACCATCCTTTTCATTCTTGCGCTTGGCGGCCTTTCCAACCAGGAAACGGCCCGCCGCGGTAACTGGTACGGCATCGTCGGTATGGCGATCGCCCTGATCGCAACGATTCTCGGTGATGTCACCCAGGCTTATCCCTACCTGATCGTGGCGCTGTTGGTTGGCGGCACCGTAGGTATCGTCGCTGCCCGCCGCGTGCAGATGACGCAGATGCCCGAACTGGTGGCCATTCTGCATAGCCTGGTCGGACTGGCGGCGGTTGCCGTGGGTTTCGCCAACTTCATGGACCCGGACCGGTTGACGCATTACATCGGGGTGGAACTGACGATCCACGATGTCGAGACCTATCTCGGCATACTGATCGGCGCAGTGACTTTTTCCGGTTCCGTGATCGCTTTTGGCAAGCTGTCCGGGCGTATTGGCGGCAAACCGCTGACGCTCCCGGCCCGCCATTGGCTGAACCTGGCGCTGTTGCTCGGAGTGATCTGGTACGGATACCAGTTCGTCGGCGATTCTGCTGCTGGCGGAGGCATTGAAGCCCTGATCATCATGACCGTGATTTCGCTGCTGTTCGGCATCCACATGGTGATGGCTATCGGTGGCGCGGATATGCCGGTAGTGGTTTCCATGCTCAACAGCTATTCCGGCTGGGCCGCATCGGCCACCGGTTTCATGCTGGGCAACGACCTGCTGATCGTCACCGGCGCACTGGTCGGTTCCAGCGGCGCGATCCTCAGCTACATCATGTGCCGCGCGATGAACCGCAAATTCCTGGCCGTGATTGCAGGCGGATTCGGCACCAGTGAAGGCACCGCGGCCGCAGGTGGCGAAGACCAGGGCGAGGTGGCGCCGATCGATCCGGAAGAAACGGCCGGTTTGCTGACCAGCGCCAGGGAAGTGATGATCATCCCGGGTTACGGCATGGCCGTCGCCCAGGCGCAGCACATTGTGCATGAGATCACCCAGACGCTGCGCGATAAGGGTGTTAACGTGCGCTTCGGCATTCACCCGGTTGCCGGCCGCATGCCGGGCCATATGAACGTGTTGCTGGCTGAAGCCAAGGTGCCTTATGACATCGTGTTCGAAATGGACGAGATCAACGATGATTTCCCGAATGTCGATGTGTCGATCATCATCGGCGCCAACGATATCGTCAATCCATCGGCCCTGACCGATCCGGAAGGACCGATCGGTGGCATGCCGGTACTCGAATGCTGGAAGGGAACCACGTCGATCGTGCTCAAGCGCAGCATGGCCACGGGTTATGCCGGCGTGCAAAATCCGTTGTTCTTCCTGGACAATACACGGATGCTGTTCGGCGACGCCAAGGACACCCTGGACGAGGTGTTCAAAGGGCTCTGACAGCCGAGAAACGAGCGACCAGAAAACCCCCGGCAGGTCAATGCCGGGGGTTTTCTTTTGCCCGAAAGCAGGACTTTTTTCAGCTGAAAATGACTTATATCAATTGCAAATGAGAATCATTTGCATGTAAGATTTGTTCTTATTACACTTCCTGCGTTCAAAACAAATAAAGCAGGAAAAAACGATGAGAACCTTTTTTATGATTGCGCTTCTGACAGCCAGCACAGCAACCCTTGCAGCCGGCCCGCAGACGGAAGATTTGCAATCTGTCATCAAGGCACAGCAGGAACAGATCGATTTGCTTCTGAAGCAGCTGGACCAGACCCGCGAAGTGGTCATGGAATTGAAAGAGCAGGTGGAAGCTAACGCGCAAGTCGCCAACGAGGCCAATGAAAAAGCCGAGATACTGGCGGACAACATGGAAGGCCAGTCGCCTTACGCAGCCGCTGACAAGCAGTTTGCCGGTTATGACCGTTCCGGTACCTCTTCTTTCGGGG
Source organism: Lysobacterales bacterium (assembly GCA_029859645.1). Classification (GTDB taxonomy): domain Bacteria; phylum Pseudomonadota; class Gammaproteobacteria; order Xanthomonadales; family SZUA-36; genus JAHEFT01. Next base: position 13,842 of record JAOUCS010000034.1, read on the forward strand.
GCTACGGCGAGTTACATGCGAACTCCCTGGAGAACAAGTTGACCGGGGAAGACAGCAATCAGCTGGACCTGCATCGTTTTGTCCTGTATTTCGCCCATGATTTCAATGAGCGCACCCGCTTCATGAGTGAGCTGGAAATCGAACATGCCCTTTCCGGTGACGGCAAGCCCGGTGAGGTGGAAATTGAGCAGGCCTATGTCGAATATGACTGGGCCCAGAACCAAAGCCTGCGCGCCGGTGTATTCCTGATTCCAGTCGGGATTTTGAATGAAACCCATGAACCGCCCACGTTCTACGGCGTTGAGCGCAACCCGGTCGAGAAGAACATCATTCCGACCACCTGGTGGGAGGGCGGCCTGCAATTCCATGGCGGCTTCGCCGACGCGTGGCGGTATGACGCCGCTGTTCACTCAGGCTTGTACACGGATGCGGACGACAATTACGCCATTCGGGCCGGCCGTCAGAAAGTGGCGAAAGCGAAACTCGACTCCGGAGCGGCCACCGGCCGCATCCGCTGGCTGGGCGTTCCCGGGCTGGAATTGGCAGCCAGCATCCAGTACCAGGGTGACATCACCCAGGAAACTGACCCGACCGCCGGCAGCGCCTGGCTTTATACCGGCCATGTCAGCTGGCGTCACAAGGCGTTTGGTCTGCGAGCTTTATACGCCGGCTGGTCGCTGGCTGGCGAAGGTCCGGAGGACATCGGTGCGGATCGCCAGAACGGCTGGTACATAGAACCGAGCTGGCGGTTCAGTCAGAAATGGGGCGTGTTTGCCCGCTACAATCGCTGGGACAACAAGGCGGGTAACAGCGACGACACTGAATATGCCCAGTGGGATTTCGGCGTCAACTACTGGCCGCACCCCAACGTGGTGTTCAAGCTGGACTACCAGGACCAGGATGCCCCGGATGGTAAAAATGAACTGGATGGCTGGAATCTCGGCGTGGGGTACCAATTCTGAACATATCACTCTCTCCTCGTGTGATGTCGCTCGCGGCCTGGCTGGTTTTTATGACCAGCCAGGTCGCGTTTGCGATGGAAACGGTTTACCAGCAGCCGGTTGAGTTCCTGGCGGAAAATCTCGCCGGCTGCCAGAAGCAGGTGCTCTGGCTGAAAGGCGACACCAAGGCCCGGATCGAAAAACTGGTGGACCACCCTTATCCGGGGGTACGCATCAGGTATTGTGAAAAAGAAGGCAAAACGGCCTGGGTTCTGGATGAGATCGGTAAAACTGAGCCCATCACCAGCGGCATTATCGTGGACCAGGGACGGGTCGAGCAGGTTCGGGTCCTGATTTTCAGGGAAAGCAGGGGGTCTGAAGTGCATCGCAGCGCATTTACCCGGCAATACCAGAACGCGGCACTGGAAGGGGATCAATCTCTGGACCGCTACATCGATGGCATCACCGGGGCCACCATGTCGGTCAATGCATTGAATCGACAGGTGAAGCTGGCCCTTCTGCTGGACAAGGTTACGCGGGAGCGGTCCAATGACGATTGACAAGGCCCGGCGCCGAAAAGCGGTAGCCCGCTGGCACCGGCGATTCGCTATCTTTGTTTCGGCCTGGCTGGTGCTGCTGGCCTTCAGTGGACTGCTGATCAACCATGCTCACGACTGGAAACTGGACAGCCGGCCACTGCCGGGTATGCTGCAGCTGGGGGTTTATGGCGTCGAAACCGGAAACAGTGATTTTTGTGAACCCCTGACCGCGGACCACATTGATTGTGAACAGCTGTTCGCCCGCTTTCAGTTACCGGTAGGCGTTCTGCTGCTGGGCGCTCGCGACCTGTTCCTGCTGGACGATGCGGGTCAGCTGGTCGAGAAGATGAGTGTCAGCCAGTTTGGTCTGACCCGCCTGCAGGCTGCTTTTCAAGAAGGTACCCGGGTTTATCTGCGTGGCGCAGAAAAGGTCGTACAGACTACGCCAGACCTGATTGAAGGGCAGGTGCTGGACCCTGCGGCAGTTTTGGAGCTGGACGAAAAAGATTGGCAGGCTGCGCGCAGCCCTGCAGAGGCCATCACCTGGGAACGGTTTCTGCTGGACCTGCACGCAGCACGTTTTCTGGGCCCGGCCGCCCGGCTGTTCAACGACCTGATGGCGGCTTTCATCCTGATCCTGGCTATGTCGGGGCTCTGGATGTACCTGGTTAACCGCAAGAAAAGTTGATCTCGGTCTCTGCCGGCCCTCCGGGTCTGTTGATACAATCGGTCCCAGTGAATCAAGAGAGGCACGATAAAAGTGACTGATAAAGTGATCAAAACAAACTTCCAGCCTGCACAAGCTGCAGCTGAGAAAACCAATGAACCTGACGTTGAGCCGGAATCGGCACCTTTTATCAGTGCCGAGGATATCCTCAGTGAAAACGAAGACCTGAAGGCACTGATCGAACAATACGGTGGTAAGAAAGTCGCATCGACGCTGCAAAAAGCGCAGCAGGAGACCACGCTCAAGCCGTTCCAGGCCGAATTGATCCTGCTACAAAAGTACCTGGAAGAGACCAAGCGCCGGATGATCATCCTGTTCGAGGGCCGCGACGCATCGGGCAAGGGCGGGACCATTCGTCGAGTGACGCGCTACATGAACGAGAAGCACTACCGCGTTGTTGCTCTTGGCAAGCCCAGCGATGCCCAGCGTACCCAGTGGTTTTTCCAGCGTTATGTCGAACAGTTTCCGAGGGGCGGAGAAGTCGTGCTGTTTGATCGCAGCTGGTACAACCGCGCGATGGTGGAGCCTATTTTCGGATTTTGCACTCCGGAAGAGTACAAGATATTCATGAAGGGCGTGGTGGGCTTTGAGAAAGACCTGGTACGCCAGGGCACCATCCTGGTGAAGCTCTATTTCAGCGTGACCAAAGGCGAGCAGGCCTATCGATTCAACCGCCGCAAAAATGATGCCCTGCGCCAGTGGAAGCTGAGCGAGGTGGATTTACAGGCGCAGGAGCGCTGGGATGATTTCACCAACCAGAAGTACGAAATGCTCAAGCGCACCCACTCCAACCACGCCCCCTGGACCGTCATTCGTTCAAACAACAAGCACGAAGCCCGCTTGAATGCGATGCGCACGATCCTGAACTCGGTGCCTTACGAGCGGGGTAACCAGGAACTCGACTATGTGCCGAATCCTGAAATCGTGATTTCAGGTTCCCGGGAAGTGGAACAGATGGAAGCCGAACGGATTCGCCGGGGCAAATTTACTTACTGACGGGCTTCGGTACCAGGTATCAGCCAGCGGTCGTTTTCCAGGTCGATGCCACCGCCCATTTGTTCCTGGACCACGCGGTCGATGATGAAAATTCCGTTTTGCGCCATGTTCGGAAAGGTGTCGATCCCGTCGTTGGGGAAGTTGCCACGGGTGCGGTGAATGTTGAAGCGGTCCGCGAATTTACGGCCGAAGCTCCGCTCGATGCCCTGTTTGCCGTGCATGAAACCGAGTAGTCCGCCCCAGGTAGCCGCCGGGTTGTCCGAATCCCAGCCGGCCAATACCGCAATTTTGACAGTTTCCTGGTAATCGCCTTCGCCGTAGAGCAGGCTGATGATGCTGGCCGCGAAATTGATGCCCGATGCGAAGCAGCCGTTGCAGTACAGGCCACGTGATGTTATGTCGTAGCCGTCCATTTGATTCACCTGGTAGCGCTGATAAATCTCGTCGCGTAACTGTTCCCAGCTTACTCCTGCAACATATCGATTCCTGACGTAATCGAACATTTTCGCGGAATAGGAATCTTCGGGAAGATGCTGACGCGCCTGGTCCGCCATCCAGTGAACCCGGTTTTTCATCGGCAGGCTGGGGTCTGCAGATGACGCCAGCGAGTGCATGACGACATAAAACTCGGAAACCCAGGCTGCGTTCTGGCTGGCCGCGGTGCGAATGGGCAGATAAGCCATTTTCAGGGCGATATCAGGACGCGCAGGTGCGAACAGCCCAAAGATCTCTGTCGTCAACTGTGCATCGATCATGTCATAGTCCGGGTTATTGGCCGGGTCGCCGGTGGCGGGCGGAACCATGCCTTGCGTGCGCATCAGGTCATGGGCTCGCTGGTTGGATACCCACAGGAAGTTTTCTTTTTCTCCTTCCTTATTGATGAATGGTGTGTTCTCGTCGGAGTAGATGTGTTTCAACCAGCCGTCGCGTATCTGCTCACCGGTCAGCACGCTGGTTTGATGCGACAGTAACAGGTGCTGGTACAGGTACTCGATATCCGTGTCGTCATCAGCACCCCAGGTGCCGCCTTCGTCTTCCAGCACCCAGTCGATAGTGGGGGACAGATCACTGGGAATGCCCTGGCCCCAGATGCTGGGCTGATCCGGCTTACCCCAGTCTTCCCGTGTGTAAAACGTTCCGTGTGGCCCCGCACCCCCAATCTTGTCCATCTCGGTCACCAGGCCGGTCCAGTTGGCGATGCACAGGCCCAGCCAGAAACCCTGCAACTGGTCAAAGTAGGTCTCTCGTGAAATGGCCAGGTCGCCAGGCTGTTCCACATAAGGCAGGTATTCCATATCGGGATTGACCCGGGCCAGCGGGTTCTGCCCGGAATGCTTCTGGCCATGTGCTGACAGGCTGATGACACAGAGTATCAGAACCAGCGGATTCAGCGCGTTTTTGATCGATGGCATAAGAACTCCCGGGAGTTTGAGTGAACATCATCTGTGCAGCCAGAAAATATGTCAAAATCTGTTGAACGTAAAAGCGTGTGGAGAAACAGGATGAGTCGACAACCCCGGCATGTATTGAACCTTCTGATTGCGGCAGGCATTGCTGGATTTGCTGCGCCTTCCCTGCTGGCGGGCAACGATCCTGATAGCTACAACGAGTTCGCCAATGCCCGTTACCAGGGCATCGAGGGCGCCAGTGTGCAACTCGAAGATGGGCGCTGGGAAGGCGAGCCGTATGCGCCGGGTGGTGCTTCGCGTCCTGCCGTCGGGCTGGTGGAACATTTTGTCCTGAACGGCGACCTGGACGGCGACGGTGAAATCGAAGCGGTAGTGTTGTTGTGGCAAAGTTCCGGCGGGTCCGGCACCTTTGACCACGTAGCGGTGATGAAGAAGGTCGACGGCGACTGGCTCAACGTCGCTACGGCGCCGCTGGGAGACCGGGTGCAGGTTCGTGGCGGGGCCATCAATGACGGTGCGGTCAGGCTGGACGTGGTTCAGCAGGGCGAGGGCGACGCCGCCTGTTGCCCGTCGCAGTTGGCCAGCCGCAACTGGACGCTGGCGGGCGACCGTTTGACGGAGCAGGAATCCCGGATTGACGGTGTGCTATCACTTTCCGTGCTGGAAGGAACCGAATGGGTGCTGACACGGCTGCCGCAGGACCATCACCTGCCGGAAGGAGCTGAAGTGACGGTTGGGTTCGCCGAAGGCCGGATCGCCGGCGACAGCGGCTGCAACCGTTTTTCAGCCGGCCTTACCGGTGGTGAAATCCCCGGCGAGGTCAAAATCGGTCCGGCCATGGGCACACGAATGGCTTGTCCGGAGGATCAAATGAACCTCGAAGCTGAATTCCTGGACCTGCTGGGCCACGTGAATCAATTCAGTTTCGTGGCTGGACAACTGGTATTGAGTGGCTCGAAAGAAACTTACAGCTACGCCCTCAGGTTTCGATCCCGGTAATGCCTGATCGAGCCTAAAGCCTAAAGTCTAAAGCCTGAATGCCCCAAGATTGGGCCGCTGCAGCCAGTTTTCTTCCGCCCAGCGGGTTCTGGAATCCGCCACGTGCATGGTGAATGCATGGCGCGACCGGTCGGATGTGTTGGTGGAGCTGTAATGCGGCATGTGATCGTGGAACAAAACCAGGCTGCCTGCCGGGGCTTCCACTGCAACTGCGTGTTCGATAGCCCACGGTGTTTCGTCCAGTTCTTTCAGCGTACCCTTTCGACTACTCCAGTCGACTTTATAGATTTCTCTTAAAGGCGAACGGTGCTGCCCGGGCTGCATCCACAAGCAGCCGTTTTCCCGCGTAGCATCTTCCACGGCAACCCATAGCCCGATCACGCCGGCGGGCCGGGTGATCAGGTAGCTGGCGTCCTGGTGCCAGCGCACCTCGCCACCGATCGACGGCTGCTTGAAGATGTACATGGTCTGCCACAGCTGTGGCGATTGCAGACCCAGATCACGCAGAATTTCAGCGATGACCGGCTGCCGGCAGAACGAAGTGAACTCCGGAACCCGGTCATGCAGAGCATGGCCGATCTTGTTGATGGCCAGGTGTTTGGGCAGAACCACTTCGCCAGCTTCGTTCACCGCGCCGTCCTCGAGGAAACAGTGAACGGTTTCAGCCGAATTGAAAAAGTAGTCATCACGGCCGGTATCGCGGTCATCGGTGCGAAAAACGGTGCGGTGCCGGTTGCTATCAAAGGCATCAACAATTTTAAGCGCTGCATTTTTCAGCGCACCGGTTTGCCGGTCCGAAAACAGCCTTTCCAGGACCATGTAGCCCTGTTCGTTAAAGTCATCAATCTGTTGGCGGGATAGCATTATGACGTGCCTCTCTGGCGTGCTGTTATGGCATTTGATCTAGATTGGGAAGTTCCTGTTTTTCGCTTAACCAGTCGCTGAATATCTGGTGAAATGCTGACACTGTCTGATAGGAATTCTTGCATGTCATATTCACTCAATTTGCGTGACCGGGGTACCCAGTATATTGCAATAGACCCCGCTTCTTGCCCAGACCTTCTGGCTGAAGAACAGGCCAGCCTTGAATTTCTGGACCTTAATTACCGGACACTCTGCGCCGTTATGTTTAACCATGCTTCTTCCGGGCATCCGGGGGGCAGTGTTTCCAGCGGCCGCATTGTCGAGTCCCTGCTGTTCAACCAGATGGACTACGATATATCCGACCCGATGAACCGCACGGCGGACATTATTTCCTATGCCGCCGGCCACAAGGCTTTGGGGCTATATGCCATGTGGGCGTGCAGGAACGAAGTGGTCAGGCAGGTTGATGAAAGCCAGTTGCCCGAAGTCCGGCAGCAACTTCGACTGGAAGATTTGCTGGGTTTTCGCAAGAACCCCATCACCAGCACGCCGCTATTCCTCCAATTCGATGCCAAGCCGCTTGATGGCCATCCAACGCCGCAGACTCCTTTCGTCTGGTTGTCGACCGGCCCCAGTGGAGTTGGCGTGGCCAGTTCCGTCGGCCTGGCGCTGACATTGAAAGATATGCATGGTGACAACGCACCCAAAGTGCATGTGATCGAGGGTGAGGGTGGTATGACGCCCGGTCGTGTCGCTGAAGCGCTGGCGGCAGCCGCCAGTTCCGGGCTGGACAATTTCTTCTTTCACGTGGACTGGAATCAGTCATCGATCGATTCCGATCGCGTCACCCGCGAGGGGCAGGGTCGCGGTGAATATGTTCAGTGGGATCCCTGCGAGTTTTTGCTGGTGCATGGCTTCAACGTGGTTTATGTGCCGGATGGCTTTGATTTCGCACAGATTCGCGAGGCACAGCAACGGGCGCTGTCCATGAATAATGGCCGTCCCACGGCGGTTGTTTACCGGACCGTCAAGGGCTGGAAATATGGCATGGAGGGCGCCAAGTCGCATGGCGCTGGTCATAAGTTCTACAGCGAACAGTACCTGGAAGCACTTAAACCATTCGAACAGGAACTAAACCTGAACTTTCCACGGTTCGAACAGGAGAAAACACCGGAAAGCGTCGAGCAGGCGTTTTACAATTCCCTGCTGACGATTCGCAAAGCCTTCGAGTCCAACCCGGAAATGACCCGGAAACTGGGTGGCTGGATACTGGACAGCAAGCAACGCCTGGCAGGCGCGCCGCGTGCCTTGCGCAGCCATGCACCGGAACTGGGCAAACTGTATGAGAGCGGGGCCCTTTCGCCGCAGCAACGGCCCGCAAACTGCACTTACGAGGTGGGCTCGTCTCAGACCCTGCGCGGGTCGCTGGGGCATTGCCTGAATCACGTCAATAAAATCACCAACGGCGCCGTGCTGGCGGCCGCGGCTGACCTGTATGGCTCGACCAATATCGCCAGCATCAGCTCCGGCTTCGGTTCCGGTTTCTGGCATCCCACTGAGAATCCGGAATCCAGGCTGTTTTCGGCCGGTGGCATTACCGAGGACGCGATGGGCGGCATTTGCTCCGGTATTGCCTCGATGGGCTACGAAATTGGCGTGGGATCGTCTTATGGCGCTTTCATCGCCCCGCTCAATACCATCTGCGCGAAGACCCACGGTATCGGGCAGCAGACCCTGCGTCACCGGACCCCGGATGAACCCAACAAGACCTTTGTCGTGGTGTGCGGCCACGCGGGCGTAAAGACCGGTGAAGATGGCCCGACGCATGCCGAGCCTCAGGCCCTGCAGATCCTGCAGGAGAACTTCCCCGGTGACGTGATGATCACCCTGACTCCGTGGGACCCGAATGAACTATGGCCACTCACCGTTGAGGCCCTGTTGCAACGACCGGCCGTGCTGGCCCCCTACGTGACCCGCCCCTCGGAATTCATCATTGACCGGCAGGCGTTGGGCCTGGCGCCACCCGAAGCATCCATCAAGGGTGTCTACAAGTTGCTGGCAGCCAACGGTAAACCCGATGGTTCGATTGTTTACCAGGGCAGTGACGTGGCTTACGCCTTTCTCAACGGGGTGCTGCCGCGCCTCAGGGAAACCGGTATGAACCTCGACGTTTATTACGTCTCCAGCGCGGAACTTTTCGATCGCCTGGACCCGCAGGAAAGGGAACAGATTTTTCCGGCTTCCGTGGCCGAATCGGCCATGATGTTCTCGGGTTTCACAGCCGGCACCATTTATCGCTGGATCATGTCGGAGAGAGGAAGGGAGCACTCCCTGTTCCCCTGGAAGCGGGGCTTCTTCCTCGGTAGTGGCACCGGCGATGTCTGCCTGGAACAGGCGGGAATGCATGGCGAGGCCCAGTGGGAGGCCATCCAGAGGTTTATTTCCAACACGTAGTTCAACACTGAGCGTGCTGCAAGGAACGAGTCGATGAGTGGAGCATTGAGAACGGTTTTCTATCCCTGCCACCTGGAACTGGGCGCCAAAATCACTGAATTTGGTGGTTGGGACATGCCCTTACAGTACCCGGATGGCATTTTGCAGGAACACCTGGCAACGCGGAAAAAAGCCGGGCTGTTCGATGTCTCCCACATGGGTCGTTTTATTATTTCGGGGGAGGATGCGCTGCCGTTCCTGCAGTATGCGCTGACCAACAACGCGGCTGCCCTCGACGTGGGCCAGGGGCAATACACGATGATTCCGAACGAGTCGGGCGGGGTGATTGATGATGCCTACCTGTACCGTTTCGTCGAGGATGAGTTCCTGCTGGTTGTAAACGCCAGCAATCGCAAGAAAGACTGGGCGCACCTGGAGACCTTGCGTGGCCGGTTCCCGCAGTCCGACATGGTGGATGTTACGCATGACCTGGCCATGCTGAGCCTGCAGGGTCCTCACGCCAAGAGAATCATGCAGAGCTTGGTTACCGGTGATCTGCCTGAACCCATGAGAAATGAACTCGGCATTGCCCATATCGGCAATGCCAGGGTACTGGTCGCCAGAACCGGCTACACCGGCGAGCCCCTCTGTTTCGAATTGTTCATCGAACGGCAGGATGCGGTCAGAATCTGGGATTCATTGATCGAAGAAGGCGCTGTACCGGTCGGCCTTGGCGCGCGGGATTCGCTGCGCCTGGAGGCGGGCCTGCCACTATACGGCCATGAACTGGGGCTGGATCCCGAGGGTAACGAAATTCCTGCATTTGCATCCGACCTTTCGCGGTTCGCGGTGAGTTTTTCCGGTCTGAAGGGTGACTTTATCGGTCGTGAGGCGCTGCAGGCGCAGTTCAGGGCGCTGAAAGACATTCTGGATTTGAGGTTTACGGAGATTTCGGCGCTGCCAAAACGTGTGCAGTTGCTCGAACTCGCCGGCCGGGGTATTACCCGCCCGGGTGACGAGGTGTTCCAGGGCGATAAGCATGTCGGTTATGTCACCAGCGGTACGATGGTGCCTTACTGGAGCACCGAGGGCGAAGGTGTCGAGTCCCGCTTCAGCGAGGATAAGCTCAAGCGGGCCATTGCCATGGCGCTTGTCTCCAGCGAATTATTGGAAGGGGATGAAGTGCAGGTGGAAATACGCGGCCGCAGAACAGAGGCCCTGGTGGTGCCGTATTTTCTGCGTGGTGAAGCGCCCCCCTTTGCGCGTTCCATCGTGCACCTGCAACCCAGGGTGGAAGAGGCGGCAGCAGTGCGCACCAGTCGACACAAAGTCGGCGAATTGCTGGACAGCGCCATTGCCAACACTCGCTGGCGCCAGCGGGAATGTGTCAATCTCATTCCTTCCGAGATGTCCCTGTCGCCGATGACCCGCCTGTTATCCATCATGGACCCGGTCGGACGTTACGCGGAGCATAAGCAGGTAAAGGCCCTGGATGATGCGAGGGTGTTTTACTACCAGGGCACCGATTTCATCTGGGAAGTCGAAGAACTTCTGAAGAAGGAGTTGAAGACTTATCTCGGTTGCCCATCGGTCGAGCCTCGAGTCATTTCCGGCCAGATGGCCAACATGACCGTCTACAGCGCCATGGTCGACTATATCAACCGGGCGGACCGCAAGAGTGAGCAACGGCGGATGCGCAAGGTGATGAACAACCACATCATCAAGGGCGGGCACCTGAGTTCACAACCGATGGGTGCACTGAAGGATTACGTTGCCAGGGACCCACGCACGGAGAAAGCTGCCGTTGTGAATTTCCCGGTTCAAAGCGACAACCCCTATCGGATAGACACGACTGCGACCCGCGAATTGATCGACGAGCACCGGCCGGAGCTCATTATCCTGGGCAAAAGCATGGTGCTGCACCCCGAGCCGGTGGCGGAAATGCGCGCCGCCATCGATGAGCTGGGGCTGGACTGTTTCCTGATGTACGACATGGCGCACGTGCTGGGCCTGGTGGGCCCGCATTTTCAACAACCGTTCCTGGATGGTGCGGACATCGTTACGGGCTCAACCCACAAGACCTTTTTCGGTACACAGCGCGGCATCATTTCGTCGCGCTTTGACGAGCAGCATCCGCGCTATCCTTTCTGGGAGGCGGTCGATCGCCGGGCTTTCCCGGGTGCGGTCAGCAATCATCATCTGGGTACCTTGCTGGGCCTATTGATGGCGACTTACGAAATGAACGAGTTCAGGGATGAATACCAGCAGCGCGTGATCGACAACGCCAAGGCCTTTGCATCGGCCCTGGCCGATTGCGGACTGAACGTATCGGGCGATCCCTCGGTTTCCTACACGGAAACGCACCAGGTGCTGCTCGACGTGGGCTATACCCGGGGGCCGGAAGTCGCCCGCCGGCTGGAAGAAAACCATATCCTGGTCAATTACCAGGCGTCGCCCGAAGAGGAAGGTTTTACGGCTTCCGGGTCTCTGCGCATGGGCGTATCCGAGATGACCCGTTTTGGCATGGGGCCGGAGGATTTCGCGGAACTTGCAGAACTGATCCGCGACGTGATCGCTGACGACGCCACGGTCCAACCCCGAGTGGAACGTCTCAGGCAGCGTTTCCTGCAGATGCAATACTGCTTCTCTGAGAGTGAATTCGAGGAGCGCCTGGCGGCACTCCATGAATTTCTGTAGGCGGGTTACTCCAGCGTCAGCGGAACACCCGAGCTGACAAAGGCACGGAACCCGGCTTCGTCTTTTGACGCTGTCCCGATTCGCTTGACGGCTTCGGCCAGGTCTTCCGCACCGGTGGCGATGGACAGCCGGATAAAATGCTGGCCCTCGCTGTCAATCGCTCCAAACGATCGCCGGTCCATGGTGGCCACGTGGTATTTATGCAGCAGGAACAGCTGGAACAGGGTGGCCGGGCTGGAGTCCAGGCGAGTGGTCTGTGGCAGCGAAGCATAAGCCTCGAGCACGCCGAGGTTTTCCAGCGCCCCGGCAATATTCGGAAATACGTAGAATGCGCCCTTTGGCAACTGGCAGTCGACTCCTGCAATGCCATTCAAGCCTGCAACTACCTGGTCACGCCGCCGCTGGAAGGCATCGCCCATTTCACGGATCGCCATGTCGCTCTCGGGCGATTCCAGCGCCACCTGCGTTCCGAACTGGTTGTAAGGCGGAATGCTGGCGAAATAGTTGATATTCAGGTTGCGATGCACCTTGGCCTCGCGAACCGTTGGGTAGACGGCCCAGCCGACCCGCCCGCCCGTCCAGGAATAGGTCTTTGACACGGCGGATGCAATAATCGTGCGCTCTTCCATCCCGGGTACCGAAGCGATGGAAAAATGGTCTTCGCCGTCAAACACGATAGCCTCGTAGGCTTCATCGGAATAAACCCGGACGTGTGGCGGGGTTTTCTCCAGGATCAGCTCAGCCAGCGCCTCCAGCTGTTTCCGGCTGGCGACGCCGCCGGTGGGGTTGGATGGGAAGTTGAGATAAATCAGCCGGGTATGATCAGAAATCAGCGGCTCAAGCTCATCCGTGGTTAGCGAGAACCCATGATCTTCCTGCAGGTGAATGGGCACCGGTTTGGCCCCCACATAGGGGATATAGGATTCATACAACGGATAGCCCGGGGTGGGATAGATGATCTCGTCACCCTGCTCACAATAGGCCTGCTGGGCAAAACCGATGGAAGGCCGGGCGCCGGGAAAAACCACCACTCGTTCGGGGTCGATTTCGTCGAGTCCCCGGTCCTGCGCAATCTTACGGGCCAGTGCCGCACGCAGCTCAGGCGTTCCCTGGGGGTCGCAATAGGTGGTCTGGCCTGCTCGAATGGCCTGTATGACGGCCTCGGAGATGTGTTCCGGTAAGGGAAAATCCGGCTGGCCCAGGTTGCAGCGGATCACCTTCTGCTGGTCGGCATTTTCGACATCAATAATTCGGGATCCGAAACCGAACGCCGCTTCGGTCCCCATCAGTTTTACACGATTGGCAAACAGTGCCTTGCGCGTGACGGGCATGCTGTGGTTGTCGTTCATCTTGGTAAACCTCAATCAAAACATTGGCCTTGGTGCCAAAATTCTACTGCTGAGCAGGCGTGGCTGACATGACCTGCGTTAGCCAAATTACTGGTAGACTATTCCCGTTTTGAACCCACCCGGCGAAACATGATTAAAGCAGAATCAGCATTGGATCGATTGAAGGTCGGCAACCACAGGTTTGTTGAGGGAAATCTAAACAGGGAGATTCTTCCCAGCATCGCCAGGCGCAGCATGCTGGTCGGCAGTCAACAGCCGTTTGCCATTATCCTGGGTTGTTCAGATTCGCGCGTGCCGGCTGAGATTGTTTTCGACCAGGGCCTGGGCGACCTGTTCGTGATCCGTGTTGCCGGAAATATAATTGCTCCTTCAGGAATCGGTAGCGTCGAGTACGCAGCGGAGCAATTCGGCTGCAGGCTGGTGGTGGTACTCGGGCACACACAGTGTGGCGCAGTGATCGCCACCCTGGATCAGTTGCGACGTGCCGAAGAAGCCCGTTCAAAAAATCTGCGTTCCATCGTTGGCAGGATCAGGCCGTCGATAGAGTGTTTGCTTGATTCGGATCTGAAGGATGAACCCGAGGCGCTGCTCGAGGCTTCAGTCCGGGCCAATATCAGGGCGTCGGTCTCGCAGCTGCGCGAAGGATCGGACATACTGAAACAAATGGTGGATGACCAGGAATTGCTCATCGTCGGGGCCGAATACTCCCTGCAGACGGGAGTGGTCGAGTTTTTCAGTCAGGCGCCGTAGACGATTCCGTCCACTTCCTTGCAAATCAGCGTACCCGCAGTACCCTCCATGATCGCAGTCAGGTCGGACAACTGGCCAATAGCGCTCTGCCCGCCAGTCTCCTGCACGAAGCGACAGGCGCCCTGCACTTTGGGCCCCATCGAGCCGGCGGCAAAATCCAGCGTCATCAGCGCGGCGGGGTGGGCTGCCTTCACGGGTCGCTGATGACTGCCGCCATAATCCACGAAGACATGGGGCACGTCAGTCAGCATCACGAATTTTTCCGCATCCAGGCTTTTCGCCAACAGGCCGCTGGCCAGGTCCTTATCGATCACGGCTTCCACGCCGTATAGTTTCCTGTCCTTGTCATAGGCGGTGGGTATTCCGCCACCACCCGCACAGATCACCACCACACCGTGTTCCACCAGCAGGCGTATCGCGCTGATCTCGATGATCTGCTGTGGCAGGGGGGAGGGTACGACACGGCGAAAATAGTCGCCATCGGCAGCCATTGCCCAGCCCTTTTCCAGCTCCAGGCGCCTGGCCTGCTGCTGCTCGTAAACAGGGCCTACAGGCTTGGTCGGTTTTTCGAACGCGGGATCCTGCGGGTCGACCAGAACCTGGGTCAGCACCGTCACGATATGGTCTTCATAGGGGATGATGTTGCCAAGTTCCTGCTCAATCATGTAACCGATCATGCCAACGGTTTCCGCACCCAGTACGTCCAGCGGGTAGGGATCGACGGCGGTGTAATGTGCGTCCATCAGGGCCAGTAATCCCACTTGCGGACCATTGCCGTGTGCGATGACCAGTTGGTGGTGCTGGTGCACCCTGGCCAGTTCGGCCGCGGCCACGCGAATGTTTTCCCGCTGGTTCTCCGCGTTCAGTTCCTGGCCGCGCTGCAACAACGCGTTACCGCCCAATGCCACCACCACACGCATTTACTGGCTTCCCAGCGTGGCTACCAGCAGGGCCTTGATCGAGTGGACCCGGTTCTCGGCCTGTTCGAACTGAATGCCGGCCGTAGATTCGAACACTTCCTCGGTGACTTCCATCGCATCAATGCCGAATTTTTCATGAATATCCCGGCCCACCTGTGTTTCCAGGTTATGGAAGGCCGGCAGGCAGTGCATGAAGCGCACCCTGGGATTTCCGCTGGCGGCCATCAGCTGTGCGTTCACCTGGTAAGGCTTTAGCAGCTCGATACGCTCTTTCCAGGTTTCCGGAGGCTCACCCATCGAGACCCAGACATCGGTGTGAATGAACTGCACACCTTTTACGGCCTCGGCCGGGTCTTCGGTCAACGTCAGTTTGCCCATGTTTTGCTGTTCCAGTTCCCGGGCATAACCCAGTAACTCTTCATCTGGCCAGAGGTTCCGGGGCGCGGCGATGCGGACATCCATGCCCATCAGGCAACCGGCGATCATCAGCGAGTTGCCCATGTTGGAGCGGGCGTCGCCGACGTAGGCGTAACAGAAGTCATGCCAGGGTTGCGGCATGAACTCGCGCATGGTCATCAGGTCAGCGCACATCTGGGTGGGATGGAATTCGTCCGTCAGCCCGTTGAAAACCGGCACGCCGGAATATTCTGCCAGTTCCTCGACCACCTGCTGGCTGAAGCCACGATACTCAATGGCATCGTACATGCGCCCCAGTACCCGGGCGGTATCCTTAACGGATTCCTTGCTGCCCATGTGCGACCCGGTCGGGTCAAGATAGGTGACATTGGCGCCCTGGTCGTAGGCCGCCACTTCGAAAGCGCAGCGCGTGCGGGTGGATGCTTTTTCGAAAATGAGGGCAATGTTCTTGCCCCGAAGCAGCTGGATTTCATTACCCGTGTACTTGGCGCGTTTCAGATCGCGAGCCAGGTCCAGGATATAGGTCAGGTCCCTTTTCGAAAAATCGATCAGCTTCAGAAAGCTGCGATTCCTGAGATTGAACGACATGGTGGTGCCTCCGGCGAAATCGTTTGCATGGGATCAATTCAGAGTCAATCTAACACAGAGGATTTGAACAGAAAGTGATGTTGGACAAGGGTTTGCGCTTTGCCCCGGAAGATTTGTGATCAGCCGGGCTGGCGGAAAACTTCTGAAGCGGGTTCCGCAAAATTTTTAGCAAATACCTGGTTGATTTCATTGATGAGTTGTACCAGGGGAATCAAGTGCGGACTGAACAATGCTTTGCCGGTGGTCAGGATGGCCACTGAAATGCCCCGCTCGGGATCGGCCCAGGTGAAATTATTGAGCAATCCGATATGGCCGAAGGCGTTCACATTCTCTCTCCCGAACAGGCCGACCAGCGGACTCCCCAACATGAAACCCAGGCTGTAACGCACCGGGACCGCCAGTGTCAGGTCAAATTCCCAGTAACTCTGCTCAGCCGTGGCGTGTCGCACAGTGCGAGGCTCGAAAACGGATTTGCCTTGCCATTCTCCGCTTCGGAGCAGGCAATCGTAAAAGCGGGTCATTTCATCGGCCGTGGTGCACACGTTAGCCGCAGGGATAATGCTGGTCAGGAATTCGGCAGTATTGGACAGTCGAACCACTTCCTTCAGGCTGAAACCCAGCGCCCGTCGCAGTATCAGACTCATCGGTGGCAGCACCGGGAAGCCCGTCAGGGCGTTTTTAGCGACTGCATCCACCTGGTCGGGGGCTACCCCGCAGCCAAGCCAGCGAAGCCCCAGCGGGTCGGTGATTTTCTCTTTCATCAGGGCGCGCATGTCCTTGCCTGCCGCCCGCTTGACGACTTCCGCCATGATGTATCCGCCGGTCACCGCGTGATAGGCCAGTGCCCGCCCGGGGCGTGAAGCCAGTTTCGCCTCACATAAATAATCCATGACCCTGGCGGAATCACTGAGAATATCGATGTCCAGGGCTTCCGGCGGGAGGTTGGGAACACCGGCGCGGTGGGCCAACACGTGCCGCAGAGTGATCCGGTGTTTACCGCCTCCCGAGAACTCGGGGATGTAATCGCAAACACGATCGTCCAGGCGCAGCACGTTTTCTTCATCCAGTTTGTGAATCACCATTGCGCTGACGGCCTTGGCGGCAGAAAACAGGTTGATCGGGGTATCCAGTGTCAGCAGTGTTTTGGGGCCATCCGGAGGATCGTCCGGCCCATTGCCGGCAGCATGGCCAATGCCACGGTGCAGCACCCGACGGCCATTATGGCGGATACACAGCTGGATGGCGGGATGGGCTCCGGCGCGGAAGAGCTTCTCGGTGAGCTGCCAGATACTCTCGATTTTCTGGGGGCCCAATTCCGGAATTCCGGTGGGCTCTTCGTCACCCAGGCAGGTGATCGGTTCCAGGTCTTTGGGAACCTGGCAGCCGGGATTGGGAATAGGCCAGCCCAGGTACATGGTGGTCAGCCCAGGTATTTCCTGAGGTACTCCAGCTCGTCGTTAGCACCCTTGGCAGTCTGGGTTCTGACGTATTTCTCGATCTGCCCCGACACGAACGGG
>JAOUCS010000217.1 GCA_029859645.1 Lysobacterales bacterium
CGATGTCCTGTATGTCAATGCGTTGTTCAAGCCAGCGCAACAGGTCGAAGGCAGATTCAATCATCGGCACCTGTATCAGGGGTGTGCCCATCGAGGTATTCCAGGGTTTTGCCTTTGTTCTGTCGTCAGCTACTGCCGGCGTGAGGATTTCTGCCAGCTGGCGTTCCACTTGCCGGCGCCGGTTTTGCAGATCCGGCACGACTACCGCAATGCTGGTGCCAGGCTCCTGTTCCGACCAGTGCCTGACCCAGCGGGCCATGTCGTGCAACTCGTAACGGCTGTCCTGGCTTTGCCAGAGTGTTACGCCACCGTTGGCGGGTTGAAGCGAAACATGCTCAATCTCAACGCCGGCATCCTGCAAGGCATCCAAAAGCGCTTTCTGTGCGGGGTAGTATTCGTCGAAACCGATCAGTCCCAGCTTTGCCGGTCGGGGCAGCCCGCCACTTCGTACTGCCGCGGTTAGCAGCGCGAGGCGGTCCTCGGGCGCAAGCCATTGTTCACGGCGGCACAAGGCCTCGAATGCCCTGTTCCAGTGACTGAATGCGGCATGGTTTTCGTTCTCTTCGCCTTGCCACGCCGGGTGGTTCATATCCAGTTGCCAGTCGATGCACAGTTTGCGGGTATCCCGGAGCCGGGCCGCCAGAGACTCCGGACTCAAGAGTTGCCGCGCGCGAGCATCATCCCGCAAGGTGCGTTCCCACAGGCTGATCAACTGGTGATTGCCTGGAACGGCCTGGTCGGCGCCCTCGATACCGGCGAGACCGGCTGACTGCCACAAACGGTCAAGCCAGCCCTCCCAGGGAAGAATGTTCGGGGTCTGCCACTGGCTTTCCCCCTGCTGAACGCGCCACTGCCCGTATTGGATTCCCAGCACCCGGGCCAGACGGCTGTTGCCGGTCACCAGGGTGAAATTGCCCGCCAGTTCAGAAAACAGGGCGGTAATTTCAAGAGTGGAATCTGTCATGCGGTTATCATACTGTGTGCGTTCTCAAAACCTGAGATTTTCATAGCGATCCGATCATGGAAATTGTTTCTGCTGCAACCCTGCTGTTCCTGGTGATGGACCCGCTGGGAAATATTCCGATTTTCCTGTCCGTGCTGGAGGATGTTGCGCCGGAAAGGCGAACCCGCGTGCTGCTGCGGGAACTGGTGCTGGCGTTCATGGTACTGGTGTTGTTCCTTTTTTTTGGGCAATACCTGCTTGGTTTCCTGCAATTGAGCGAGCATTCCATTCGAATCGCCGGCGGGATCATCCTGTTCCTGATCGCCCTGAAGATGGTGTTTCCCGTGAGTCGCTCGGCCCATGCCGCGGAGGAAATCCAGGGCGAGCCCTTGCTGGTGCCGCTGGCCATTCCAATGGTGGCGGGACCCTCGGCCATGGCCATTGTCATGTTGATGGCCTCGAACGATCCGACCCGCATGCCCGAATGGCTGATCGCCCTGTTTGCCGCCTGGTTGCTGAGTTCGATCATCCTGCTTTCCGCCACGGGATTGAAACGCTTCCTGGGCAAGCGTGGACTGATCGCGATGGAGCGATTGATGGGCATGCTGCTGATCGCGCTGGCCGTGCAAATGCTGCTGGAAGGCATTTCAGCTTACCTGGCGGGTATCCCTTAGACCGAGAAACCAGAAGGAGAACCGAAAATGAAAATAGCAGTCATCACTGCAGCCTTGTTGCTGCTGGGCATGGCAAATCCCTGTTGGGCCGAGTCGGATAAGGAGCTGCTGACGGCTCTGCTGCATGACTTCATGGCCGGGGCATCGGCCAACGATGTAGCGGCCCATGAGAGGTTCTGGGCGGAAGACCTGGTATATACATCATCGAGTGGCCTCCGGTTCGGCAAGGCGGATATCGTGGAAGGGATGAAAGCGGAAGCGGGCAGCGGCGAGCCCGAAACGGTGTACAGCGCAGAAGATGTACAGATTCGCTTGTATGGCGATACCGCGGTGGTGGCCTTCAGGCTGATGGGTTCTCCCCGGGGCGGTGGTGGACAACTGATGCAGTATTTCAACACTGGAACGTTTGTAAAGCGCGATCAGCAGTGGCGCGCGGTGGCCTGGCAGGCCACCATTATTCCCGACCCGGAGCCAGTGCCTTAGCGGGTGATGACCTCTGCGTGAGTGGTCAGCCGGTATGGCACATTGCCGGGCACTGCCCCATCATCCAGCGGCGGACTCAGCCATTCGATCAGTCTGATGTCATCAAACCAGGTGAGGTGCCCTGTTGATGGATCGACCGGTTTAACTTCGAGTATGACGCGGTAGGAGATAGCCGTTACTCGCGGCGAGTCGAAGTCGAACCGCAGTTCCTGCCAGCCCTCGGCTTTCAGTTTCCGGCTACCCATCGGCCGGAGTTTTGCCGTGACCAGGGCTTCCTTCCGGTTTTCGTCCCTTTTCCGCCATTGCTGGTAGGCGGTCACTGTCGCCGGCGCTTCGGTGCGCGCGGAAATCGCGAAGGTGGTCGGAGTGCCGGGCTCGAAAGTGTATTCAAAGGTTCGCATTCCCATTCTGCCGGTGTTATGACCAGCCGGAATCTGCAGTTGCATGACGTTCGGGCCCGCGGGCGCATCGTCCCTGGGCAGGATGGTCTGCATGCCGTCTTCGATCCAACTGCGATCCGGGGCGTCAAACAGAAAATGCGATTCCAGGTGCCCCATCGGCAACAGGTTCTTTCCTAATCTTACCCGCGCCGAGTTTTCAGGTTGCGTTTCAATGACGTTAAAGCGCTTCTGCCAGGTGCGGGACGGTACGGCAATGATCGTGGCTCCTTCCGGGAACACCGCACGAGGTAAAACCATCGGCTGGTCGGGAACCTCACGGTTCTGGTTCGGTCCGGGAAGAATCACCGCGTTCCCGCCGGAAGCGGCAAGGGTTATCCCACGGCGGCTCGAAAGGTTGTCGACCCGTTTAAGAATGGTGTTGCGAAACGTATCTGTCGCGGGAACCGGACGGTAACCCTTGAGCCGGACCGGCGTGACTTCGGCCCGGTGCAGGCGGCCGCCGTCCATCCAGACATACAACAGGTAGGAACGCTTGGTGGCGTAGTGGAACTGGTCAAAAATGAAATTCCCCATCGAGTAGGCAATGAGCCGGTCCTTGTAAATCTCGAATCCCTGGACGATAT
>JAOUCS010000117.1 GCA_029859645.1 Lysobacterales bacterium
GGACCCGGACTCGAACCGGGACGGTATTCCTACCGAGGGATTTTAAGTCCCTTGCGTCTACCAATTTCGCCATCCGGGCAATACATCAAAAAGCGAGTGGATGCATTTTCCCCGTGACGACTCCAATTCGCAAGGCCTTGCTATGAAATCGGCAAAAAACCTGGCAACTCCAACTTCGAAGCCAAGGGTTGGATTGGACCGATTCACCGGAACCAAAACAGACCGAATCCGAAACGTTATGTATTAAGGAAAGTAAGGACCCACACGACCGGTGATTCCCCCTGGTGTTCATTTTTATCTCCCCGGAGGGGAGGTAAAAATGGAGGCTAGGGTCGGAATCGAACCGGCGTCCACGGCTTTGCAGGCCGCTGCATAACCACTCTGCCACCTAGCCTCCGGTAACAGGTTTTCTGCTAAGGCGCGCTATTCTACTACCGTCTGTGGCGCTTTGCTACGCCAAAATGCATCGAAGACCGAAACGGCAGCGGTAGCATACACTGTCGCCCAGAACATCATTGCCAGGCGGTCATAAAATTTGGCGCCGGCCGCGTCCCCGCCCGGAGAGTCCATCAGGGAGGGCGCAATAATGACCAGCATAGTCAGGTAGGCGTAAGACCAGACACCTGCCCCTGCGTGCATCCCCTGCCCCTCGAATATTTTCCGGCCCATGATCAACCCACCCAGCGCAGTGAGTAACACGTAAATAATCAGCGATGGCCAGATGTCCAACAGGTTCCACATGATGACGGCACCTATACCCCCAATCACGGTGGATGCCAGCAATGCCTTGCCGGCCTCCCTGGCTTTATCTGCAGCAGCCTGCTGCCCCATCGATGCGACCTTGATCATGACCGCCATGTAGGAAGAACTGCCGGCATAAAGCAGGAAAAAAAGGATGACGGGTAACACGACGGCGGTGGAGCGCCAGGCGCTGCGAATGGCATCCTGCCTGGAAGGTTTCTCTGCAGGTGGGCGCTTGGGAGCCGCTGCTTCAACCGGCACATCTGGAAATAACGCGTGCGCGATCCATAAAAAAGCCACCGCCAGAAAGGCATTGAGAGACAAGGCCTTGTTGATGGTCAGGAGCTGCTGAATGGAATCTGAACCGACCGCTGCAACAACGGCCAGACCCAGTGTCAGGAAACCACCCATGACCGGAGAGCCTCCGCTGGCACTGTAATAAAAGCTCCAGAAACAGGCGGCAATGAGCAGCAAAACCCCGACGCCAGATTGGTAAGTCAGGAACGGTAATATCAACCAGGTTGTGAGCCAGATGCCTGCCAGCAGTGCCATCAGAAACGCCAGCCCCCCTTTCAGACCGGGAGCCTTCATCGGCACGCTTAGCAGAAAACACAACAAAACCGGTGTTATGAAAGCTATATCCCAGCTGAACACCTGGGAGACCAGCATCGCCAGGGCCGTGCCGAACCCAAGCCTGATGATCCTCCTGGCAGCAACCGGATCCATGTCAGTACGCGTAACTCAGATAGGCAGCTAAGCGGATATAAAATTTCGCAAGGGTATTGATCAGCCAGTTGTCACCGGTGTAAACGATGACAGACACCTGTGAGCCCACTCGCAGGTTGGACTCCGCGAGATCAGGCATTGAAAAGTCAATGATGACAGGAAAGCGCTGTTCTTCGCGCAGCCAGTCCCGCTGATTGTCAATCGTCGGCAACGTTCCCAGGGCATTGGATGACACCTGCACGCCGTAACCGGTTTGCCTGACCTTCCCCTCAAACACTTTGCCGGGCCTGACATCGAATGTGAACTCGACCCGGTTCCCCGCTTTTACGTTACCCAGGTTGTTTTCTGTCAGGTCAGCCTGTATCCAACTGTCATGGACCGCAATGAACGTCATCAAAGGCGCACCGGCGGCCGCGTAGTTGCCCTGGTCGACGCGCAGGTCCGTGATCAGGCCATCCCGCGGTGCATAAACCACGGTCCTTTCCAGGTTCAAGCGAGCATTGTTCAACGAAGATTGCGCCTGCTGCAACTGCGCGTTGTTCTCATCGGTTGATCCCAGTGCGCTGCGTGCCGATTGTAACGATGCGACTGCGGCGGCAAGCCTGGCCTGGGCGGTTTGCAGGCTGGCCTCGGATGACTGGATCCTTCGTTCAGAAATGGCGCCCGGGTCGTCTTCCCGGATACGACGCATCCGCTTGGTGTCCTGTTCGGTTTTCCAGACATGGGCCTTGGCCGATTCAACGTTGGCCTTGGCCGCTTCAATATTGGCAATTCCGGCGTCAAGGGACTGCTTGGTGGTCTTCAATACCGCCTCGGCTGACTGAACTGCCAGTTCATAAGTGCCCGGGTCGATACTCAACAACCGCTCACCGGCTTTGACCAGTTGGTTGTTCTTAATATTTACTTCGATCACCTTGCCGGCAACCTGGGGCGCCAGTGGTACTACGTAGGCATGCACCTTGGCCTGCGATGAGAACGGCGTTATCCGGTCGCCAACCAGGTAAACGACGAACAGGACGATACATAACCCCAGCACGATAAAGGTCCACTTTCGAACCGGGTCTTTTTTCTTTTCATTGGTCATCTAAAAGTGCTCCCCAATGGGTTCTTTCGCGCATCACGGTCAACGTGTTTTCATCCACGAAGGGCTTTCCTTCGCGCACTTCCCAGCCACCACCCAGTGCCTTGTAGATGGCCACCACACTCTGAACGGCCTGTCCCTGGGCGGTAACATAACGATTCTGTGAAGTGATCAGCGACTGCTGCGAATCAAGTACCCGCTGGTAATCAGAAAAGCCTTCCTTGTAGCGCAGGGTCGAAAGCTCATTGGATCTCTTGGCCGATTTAACCGCGTTGATCAGAATTTCCTTTTGGGCCTGCGCCCCGGTCAGCGACTCCATAGCGTCATCCACTTCCTGGGCCGCCTCGAGGGCCTGTTGCTGGTAGGACACAATAGCCTGCTGCAGCCTCGCGTCCTGGACCCGGACATTATTGCGAATGCGCCCGTAGTTCAGCACCGGCCAGCTGAAAGAGGCACCGGCCGTGTATCCGACGCTGTCAGACTCAAACAGGCTGGAGCCACCTCCCCCGCCAACGTCAGAAGAAATACTGAACACACCCAGCGAGCCGTTCAGCGCAATGCTTGGATAAAGATCTGCCGTTGCCACACCAACCTGTGCATTTTGCGCAACCACCTGCAATTCCGCCTCCCGCAGGTCCGGCCGGCGGCGCATCAGGTCCGCAGGAATCCCCACAGCAATCTGCTGTGGCACTTCCGGAATGGGGCCCTCGGAGATGAGGGTCTCAGTGTAGCCGTTGTTCTGGCCCAGCAGCGTGTCCATGGCATTGCGGCTGAGATTGACCTGGGCTTCCAGGCTGGGAACCGTGGCCTCGGTATTGAGCAGAAGGGACAGGGCTTGCTGTACATCCAGTTCGGAATCCTGTCCATTCTTATAAAGCACGGTCGCGATATCGTAGCTGCGCTGCTGCAGTTTAAGGTTTTCCCGGGCAATCCTGAGCTGTTCTTCCAGCGTGCGAATCGTGACATAGGTGCTGACCACCTGGGCGGTGATCAGGATCATGGCCTCGTCATAATTTGCGACAGAAGCCTGCAATGCGGCGTCTGCCGATTCGATGCCTCGCCGGAACTTACCCCAGAAGTCCATTTCCCAGGCCAGCGAGGCGCTCAGATCATACTGGTTGAACGAAGTGTCGCCCTGTCCGGCATTTTCACTGGGCCCAATCCGCGTAACATCACCTGAAATAAATTGCTGCTGTGGATACTGCGCTCCAACCGCAATACCCAGCTGCGCACGGGCTTCCAGTACTCTCAAACCGGCAAGTTTCAGGTTGTAATTCTGCTCATGCGCGATCTCGACCAGTCGATTGAGCTCCGGGTCGTTGAACACTTCCCACCATTCGATGAGCTCGTATCGCGTGGCTTGCAGACCGGCGTTCCGGGCAGGTCCCCAGGTATCAGGTACGGGTGCCTCAGGTTGAACATAATCCGGCCCAACGGCTGCACAGGACGCCAGCACCAGGCTGATACCCGCAGTTAACAGAAACGGTAGAAGCCGGTTTCCGCTGGATTTCCTCATACTCCACCTGGCTTAACGGAACAGCGATCCAGGTCGGCTCGAATCGAGCGAATGGCATCGCTGGACACCCGGCAACAGCCCCCCAAAATTCTTGCGCCTTTTTCGTACCATTCCATCACCGGCACCGTCTCGCACGATTCTCCGCTCCAGCGATTGCCTTCCGGGTTCCAGGTTTCTCCGCTATTGGGATAAACCACCAAAGGCACCGGGCAGTTGTGTATTGAATCGAGCAATTCGCTGATGAATTCGGGGGCCGTGCAGTTGACGCCCGCAGCGATGACCTGGGGAGACTCCGTCACTCGTGATATGGATGCAGCAAATGACTCACCATGGCTGGTTGACTGCCCATCCCTGCAACTGAAACTCAACCAGGCTGTTTTGTCTGGAAACTCTTCCAGCATTTCCACAAGCGCCTCGGCCTCCAGCAGCGAGGGAATGGTCTCAAAGGCAATCAGGTCCGCATCCGTATCGGCCAGCACCTCCAACCTTGGCCGATGAAAATCCTTCAGCTCCTGTTGGTTCAAACCGTAATTGCCATGGTATTCAGAACCATCATGTAGCGCTGCCCCGTAAGGCCCGACCGATGCCGCCACCAGTGGTTTCAGACGTTCATGTCGCAGAGCGGTCTCAGACCAGAAGTTCTCCCTGGCCAAAACCGCCAGGTCAACGCTCAGCCGCATCAGTTGCGCAGCCTTTTCCGGCGAGTAGCCCTTGTTCCCGAATCCTTCAAAACTGGCCTGGTAGGTTGCGGTTGCAATGACGTCCGCACCCGCATCCAGGAATTCACTGTGTACCTGGCGGATGAGCGCCGGAGCGTCGATCAGCATTTTGGCTGACCATAATTCATCGTCCAGATCAGCGCCGTATTTCTCCATTGCAGTCGCAAGTCCGCCATCCAGCAGTGCAAATCCTTGCCGCTGAATAAATTTCTGGAGAGGGTTTACCGTCATAAGTAACCTAGGATAAGCAGAAAATTTCTTTGTTTCTATAGCCAGGTCAGCTTACATGGCTTTTTTTTATTCGTCATTCAGATCACAATGACTACGCACTGCGCAAATCCCAGAGGTGGCGATGAAAGTTCACACAGGCATCCTGGCTGCCTTGTTCAGCCTGTTGCTCTGCTCTTCCGTTGGGGGGCAGGAGACTCCTGAACCTGCACAAGCCAACCAGAGCGAACTGCTGCAAATCCTGGCACGCAATTTTTTTGAATGGCGGCGTGTCCAGCAACCGGTGCAGGGTGATGATATTCCCCGCGTGGAGCGCCCCGATGGCTGGCTGCCTGATTTTTCTCCGCAGGCGCTGGAGGACTATCGAGAGCAATACACAGCCTATATAGAAGCGCTGGACCAGATTGATTACAGTAACCTCGAGGTATCTCAGCAGGTGGATGCCAGGCTGCTGAGAGCCGCCATCAACCGCGTTTACTGGGAGCTGGATGTGCTCCAGTCGCCTCACCGCAACCCGCTGTTTTACGTCGACCAGACCCTGGGAAGCATCTTTGAACTGCTGATACTGTCCAGTCCGATGACCGTGGCACGAGCGGAAGATATCATCTTGAGACTGAACCATTTTCCGGTCACGGTTAAAGCAGCAAAACAGAATCTGATTCGCCCGGTCCGTGCTTTTGCCCAGGCGACCATCGAAACGCTTTCTGAAACCGAGCAGCGCCTGCGGCGAATGGAAACCGGCCTGATCGCCGTCTTCCCGGAGGATCAACATCGAAAGCTGCGCAGAGCGGTTACCCGGGCCATATCTTCGTTGAGAAGCTATTCGAAATGGTTGCAGTCGCGGCTGGACAGAATGCAGACGGCATTCGCGATTGGCCCGAATGCCTATCAATGGTTCCTGGTAAACGTTGCGCTGATTCCGAACACTCCCGATGAACTGCTGGCCCAGGGCCGGCATGCCTGGAACCAGGCGGTGAGTTGGGACGCGATCGAAAAGAACCAGAATATTGACATTCCCGAGTTGCCTCTATTCAGGAACTCGGCCCAACAGGTGGAAGCGTCACGGCTCAAGGAACAGGAAATCAGGGCTTTCCTGGAAGCACAGAGCCTGATGACCGTACCGGATGACCTGCAACACTACCTGAGCAGGCCGATGCCGGATTACCTGGCCCCGCTGGCCTTCATGGGGGTCACTGATGACCTGACTTCGGAAACCCGACTGGATGAAAATGCCTTTCGCTACATCTGGGAGCCGTCACCAGACTTGCCTTATTTCCATCTCTCGGCGGCCCGTGATCCGCGTCCTTTGATTATTCACGAGGGCGTGCCGGGGCATTACTTCCAACTGGCGCTGTCCTGGCGAAACCCCCACCCGGTTCGCCGCAGGTACATTGACTCGAGCGCCAATGAAGGCATCGGTTTTTACGTAGAGGAGCTGCTGTTGCAGGCGGGCCTGTTTGATTTCAGTCCGCGCACTCGTGAAATCATTTACAGCTACGCCCGCCTTCGGGCCCTGCGCGTCGAAATTGACATTCGCCTTGCGATCGGTGACTTCACCGTCGAACAGGCTGCACAGTACCTGGAGCGAGCGGTGCCGATGGACCGGGAAACAGCGCTTAAAGAGGCCGTATTCTTTGCCTCAAACCCGGGCCAGGCTATTTCCTACCAGGTCGGAAAACTACAGATCCTCTCTTTTCTTGCCGATGCCAGGCTCGATCATGGAGAAGCGTTTTCTTTGCGTGATTTTCATGATTACCTGATGCTGAATGGCAATGTGCCGGTCGCGTTGCAACGCTGGGAATACCTGGGTCGGGACGAAGATGTGCTCAGGCTCGAGGGCCTGGGCGCGGTGCCCGTCACCGTGCCAGAGTAAGAGGAGCGGTTCGCCTCCCCGAGGAGCGAATGAAGCAAGATCATAGTTCACTTCATGTTTATTCAATAATTAATTGTTTATAAAAGAAAAGCCCGGTCGTATGACCGGGCTTTTTAATCTGGAGCGGGAAACGAGACTCGAACTCGCGACCCCAACCTTGGCAAGGTTGTGCTCTACCAACTGAGCTATTCCCGCGGAGGATGCGTATTGTAAGCGAAACCGTATCAGAGTCAACACTATTGCTACTATTTTGTGGCACAATACCGCTTCTTTCAAGACAGGCGAGGGCCTATGGCCAAAGAAGATGTTATCGAAATGGACGGCATTGTCATGGAGACATTGCCCAATACCATGTTCAGAGTTGAGCTGGAGAACGGTCACGTCGTGACAGCACACATTTCCGGCCGCATGCGCAAGCACTACATCAGGATATTGACGGGAGACAAGGTCAAGGTTGAACTGACCCCCTACGATCTCTCCAAGGGAAGAATTACCTACCGCACGAAATAATCCCCGTTTCGATTTACCGGCGTCTCATTTCGTGGATGCCGGCAACGCCTTTGGCTTTGCTTTATTGGCAACAACCTTGAGCGACAAACCTTTTTCACCGGCCCTGGATCCTTTTTCACCAGGAGCGGTTACCTTCACTTTGCCACCAGCAGCGAGTTTTCCGAATAACAGGTCGTCCGCCAGCGGACGCTTGATCTGCTCCTGGATGACTCGCTTCATCGGCCGTGCGCCCATCTTTGGATCAAAGCCCTGCTCGGCCAGCCACTCCCGGGCTGCCCTGCTGACCGAGATATGCACGTCCTTAAGCGCCAGTTGTTCTTCCAGTTCCAGGATAAACTTGTCGACGACCATCACGATCACGGACATATCGAGCGACTGGAAGTTGATGATCGCATCCAGGCGGTTGCGGAATTCAGGCGCAAACGCCTTGCGAATGACTTCCAATGCATCGGTGGAATGGTCCTGCTCGGTAAAACCTATCGAGCGCCTGGCGCTCTGGGCGGCACCGGCATTGGTGGTCATCACGAGGATCACATTGCGGAAGTCAGCCTGCCGGCCATTGGTGTCGGTCAGCGTGCCGTGATCCATCACCTGCAAGAGGATGTTGAACACGTCCGGATGTGCTTTTTCGATTTCATCCAGCAGCAAGACCGCATGTGGATTCCTGGTGACCGCCTCGGTCATCAAGCCGCCCTGATCAAAGCCTACATAGCCCGGGGGCGCCCCCACAAGCCGGGAAACCGAATGTGCTTCCATGTACTCCGACATGTCAAAGCGGATCAGCTCGATGCCCATGGTCAGCGCCAGTTGGCGGGTTACCTCGGTTTTACCGACGCCGGTCGGTCCCGCGAACAGGAATGAACCGATCGGTTTCTCCTCTTCGCCCAGCCCCGCACGGGTCATCTTGATGGCGGCTGACAGCGCCGTAATGGCCTCATCCTGTCCATAAACGACCAATTTCAGGTCGCGCTCCAGGTTCTTCAATGCATCACGGTCCGAAATGGAAACCTGCTTGGCGGGAATACGCGCCATGTGGGCGATGATCTGTTCGATGTCGCCTTCGTCCAGCAAGGTTTTGCGCTGATCCTCAGGCAACAGGCGCTGCCTGGCACCGGCTTCGTCAATAACATCGATCGCCTTGTCTGGCAGCTGCCGGTCGTTGATGTGACGGGCTGAGAGTTCAACCGCCGCCACCAGCGCAGCATCGGTGTATTCAACATGATGGTGCTCTTCGAAACGGCTTTTCAGTCCACGCAGAATTTCAACCGCTTCGTCGTTGCTGGGTTCGGTGATATCGATTTTCTGAAAACGGCGCGCCAGGGCGCGGTCTTTTTCGAAAACGCCCCGGAATTCCTGGAAAGTGGTTGATCCGATGCAGCGCAGTTCGCCGGAGGCCAGAACCGGTTTGATCAGGTTTGAGGCGTCCATCACACCGCCCGAGGCAGCGCCCGCACCGATGATGGTGTGGATTTCATCAATGAACAGGATGGCATCGGGAATATTCTGTAATTCTTTAATAACGGCCTTCAGACGCTTTTCAAAATCGCCGCGATACTTGGTGCCGGCCAGCAGGGATCCCAGGTCCAGGGCGTAGATGGTCGAGTCCTGGAGTATTTCAGGAACTTCCTTGTGGACGATGCGCCGGGCCAGGCCTTCCGCCATTGCCGTCTTGCCAACGCCCGCCTCGCCGACGAACAGCGGATTGTTCTTTCTGCGGCGGCATAACACCTGCACCGTCCGCTGAACTTCCTTCTTACGCCCGATCAGGGGATCAATCAGGTCATCGCGCGCCCGTTGATTGAGGTTGGCCGTGAATTGCTCGAGCGCACTGGCTTTCTTGTCGGCAGAGCCTTCTTCGGCATCCATCACGGAAGGGTCACTGTCGTCGGCCGAATCGCTTTCCAGTTTGCTGATGCCGTGAGAGATGTAATTGACCACATCCAGGCGAGTAACATCATAGCGATTGAGCAAGTAACTGGCGTAAGAATCTTTTTCGCTGAACACGGCCACCAGTACATTGGCGCCGAGAACTTCTTCCTTGCCAGCCGATTGCACGTGATACAACGCACGTTGCAGAACCCGCTGAAACCCGATGGTGGGCTGGGTGTCGCGACCGTCTTCATCCTCCAGCACCGGAACGGTATCCTCAAGTACCTTGCGGATGTCGTTTTCCAGTGCGGCGATATCCACTTCACAGGCGCTGAGGATGCTGAGCGCGGAGGCATTATCCAGCAGGGCCAGCAACATGTGTTCCACGGTCAGAAATTCGTGCCGTTTTTCACGGGCTTCCTGGTATGCCTGGCTGATCGAGAGCTCAAGTTCCTTGCTGAACATTCGCCTTACCTCTTTGCGTCCTTTCTGAAACGAACCGGTTACTATCTAGACCGGCAATCCTGGCGGAAGGTTTCAAGCCTTCTCCATGGTGCACTTCAAAGGGTGTTCACTCTGGCGTGAATACTCATTGACCTGCACCACCTTGGTTTCTGCAATTTCGAAGGTAAAAACACCACAAACGCCCTTACCCCGGGTGTGCACGTGCAACATTACCTGGGTGGCCCGATCATGGCTCATTCCAAAAAAGGTGCGCAGGATTTCGATGACGAAATCCATCGGCGTGTAATCGTCGTTCAGCAGGATGACACGGTACATAGGCGGCGGTTTTACCTCCGGCCTGGCTTCTTCCAGCGCCAGCCCTTGTCCCTGTTCCTTGTGTGATTCCAAATCCTGTCCCATGGCGCGATTCTATCCCAGATCAATTTATTCGCCTAGTGCCTCTTTACCTGAACGCCTGCGGAGACTTTTTAATCGGCACGCTGTCCCCATTTAAGAAACCATGAATACAGTTTCGAACCATACTGGATTGATTATGGTAGCCCTGTCCGGCGGCGTTGATTCTGCTGTCACAGCCTTGCTGTTGCGGGACCAGGGGCTGCCTGTTGCCGCAATGTTCATGAAGAACTGGGAAGAGGATGACCGCTTCGGCGCCTGCACCGCGGCCCAGGATGCCGAGGATGCACAGGCGGTGGCTGATACGATCGGCATCCCGTTGCATCGGCGCAATTTCGCAGCGGAATACTGGGATTTTGTATTCGAGGATTTTCTCGCAGAATACAGGGCGGGACGCACTCCCAATCCGGATATCCTCTGTAACCGGGAAATCAAGTTCAAGACTTTTCTCGAACATGCGATGGACCTGCAGGCTGACTACATCGCCACCGGCCACTATGTCCGCAAGGACTGCCGGGACGGCATCCACAGGCTGCTCAAAGGACTGGATCCGAACAAGGATCAGAGTTACTTCCTGTACACGATTGGCCAGGACCAGCTGGCCCGAACGCTGTTCCCGGTGGGCGAGCTGTTAAAGCCCGATGTACGTGCCGTGGCAGAACAAGCCGGGCTGCCGGTGCACGACAAGAA